>NZ_JACSMC010000034.1:0-28267 GCF_018618435.1 Exiguobacterium sp. s150
CAAAGAAGGGGTCCGGCCACCGAAAATCGGTGACCGGACCCCTCTTTTTATTAAAAAGCTCTAAAGCCGGCTAGTTATGTCCCAGCCTCGTCCTTTTTTACGGTCGCGTCAAACGATGAGATTGTTGAAAAGGATTGCAATTTTCAAATATTTTTCCTATAATTCTAAACATGTTAAGAAAGTTGACATAACTTTTACTTATGACTATTCATACTTATGGAGGATTAAGCAATGGAGAATATGATTGAAAAGTTTGTTGGGCAAGCGAACGACCTGCTCTGGTCGTCGGTGCTCATCGTCGTCCTTGTCGCCTTAGGCCTTTACTTTACGGTCCGGATGGGCTTCGTCCAGTTCCGGATGCTTCCGGAGATGTTCCGTCTCTTGTTCAAAGAAGGGATGAAACGTGAGAAAGGCCAAGTCTCGTCGTTCCAGGCATTCGCCATCGGTACGGCAGCACGTGTCGGTACAGGGAACATCGCGGGTGTCGCGACGGCGATTGCCCTCGGTGGGCCAGGAGCCGTCTTCTGGATGTGGCTCATCGCCCTCATCGGTTCGGCGTCGGCTTTCGTAGAGAGCACGCTCGCGCAAGTATATAAAATCCGCGACGGACGCACATGGCGCGGGGGACCGGCTTACTATATGGAACGCGCCCTCGGCCAGCGTTGGCTCGGGATTTTGTTCGCCATCCTCATCACGTTCTCGTTTGGCTTCGCGTTTAACTCGGTTCAGTCGAACACGATCTCGCTCTCGATGAGTAACCAGTTCGGCGTCAGCACGACGACGGTCGGGGTCATCTTGGCAATCGTGACAGCTGCGGTCATCTTCGGTGGGGTTCAATCGATCGCCATCTTATCGAGTATCATCGTCCCGGTCATGGCAGGTGGATACATCTTGCTCGCGATGTGGATTATGATTTCGAACGCTTCATTATTGCCAAGCGTCTTTGGCCTCATCTTCTCAGAAGGTGTGCTCGGGATTCAGCAACTGTTCGGCGGAGCGATTGGAGCGATGGTGCTTCAAGGAATCCGTCGTGGGCTCTTCTCAAACGAGGCTGGGATGGGTTCGGCCCCGAACGCGGCCGCGACAGCAGAAGTATCGCACCCGGTCAAGCAAGGCTTGATTCAATCGTTTAGCGTCTTCGTCGATACGCTCATCATCTGTACGTCGACAGCGATGATTATCTTGTTGTCTGGCGTAGCTGGTTCGGAATCGTTTGCTGGTGTCGAGTTGACACAAGCCGCGCTCACGGCCGAAGTCGGTCCGATTGCGACATCGTTCTTGACGGTCGCGATCTTCTTGTTCGCGTTCAGCTCGATTCTCGGAAACTACTACTACGGAGAGACGAACATCCAGTTCATCTCGGAGAAGAAGATTTATGTGACGCTCTACCGCATCGGTGTCGTTGGTATGGTCCTCTTCGGGGCAATCCGTTCGGCCGGTCTCGTCTGGTCGATTGCCGATGTGTTCATGGGTCTCATGGCGCTCGTCAACTTGTATGCCATCTTCCGCCTTGCGAAAGTGGCGCGCCTCGTGCTTGACGATTATTTGGAGCAACGCCGCCAAGGCGAAGACCCGGTATTCTATGCCGATTCGATTGAAGACCTTCCAGGTCGTGAGTACCTCGAAGCGTGGGAAACGGAATCGGAAGAAGTCAAAACCGGTACGATCCGCTCATAACGAAACAACCGTCTACGAACGTGCGTAGACGGTTTTTTTGCTCTGGAAAGAGGGGAAAACGATAGAAAAGGGGGGCGTTCATTCATGGAGACGACACATTATATACGCATTTCCCCAGAAGTCTGGGTCTCGTTCGCACAAGACCCGGACATGATTATGGATTGGCTTCTCCACGTCCACGCGCAAGGTCGCGAGACGTATGACACGTTGACGCTCCCAAACATCGGGCGCTTCCAAAAAGTGCTCGGTCAAATCGAGGTGTATCTCGATGGAGACGATACGTACAATTTAGAGATGGCCGTCATCGGTGAGGAGTTGATCGTCAACGAGGAGCAGGCGGTCGTCGTCGGCATCTTGACGCCGCAATTGCTGCACATCGTCAAAGACGCACTCGGTGCGTTCACAAAAGAAGACGTCGCCGACATGGCGTTCGTCGACCATGACGGACTCGACGAGATTTGGTTGAAGTGGACGTCGCTTCGACGGTATTGTGAGGCCGCAGCCGAGCGGGACGAACTCGTCTTGATTTACTATGAATGAAGTCGATCAGGTGGTATAATATTGAAAAAATGGATGGTGATACACGGTGGGGGACTTCTTCATCACGACAGCGTTCTTTTTTTCATTGATTAGCCCGATTTTTGCCTATCGGACGGGACAGAAATGGCTCGGTCGCGTCAACATGTTGACGTTGCTAGTGTTCGTGGTCAGCTTTTTATCCGTGCATGGGTTCGTTATGTACAATACGTGGTTGGTCGCGGCCATGTTCGGCTTATTCTTTCTAAACTTGTTATTCGCTATCATCAACAGTTCGATGTTCATCCACGACCGGCATCCGCGCGCCTCGGTCGTCAAAGTAGTCGGTACGGTCAGCCTGATCTTTCTCGGATGCCTATTGACCGCTTATTATTTCGATTTACATGGGGAATGGAGGGAAACGATAATCGGAGCAACCGTTCCGACCGTGACACTGTTCGTGACCGGGGTGTTGTTGCTTCATCTAAAACAACTCGATCAACAGCCAGAAGCATAAAAGAACGCTCGGAGCCTCAGGCACCGAGCGTTCTTTCGTGTTACTTCAACGCGATTTCGAGTGCGTTGACGTTTTCACGCATCAAGTCGAAATAGCTTTGTTCCATCTGTTCTTTCGTGACAGACTCCAAGTTGTAAATCGTCACTGCTTCGGCGCCGATCTCGTTTTTCACGACTTCCGCGACTTTCGGCGTCACCGTGTCTTCGAAGGCGATATGCGTCAAGTCGTGGGCACGCGCTTCTTCGATGACGCGCTTCAACGCTTGTTGAGACGGCTCTTCAGACGGGGTCAATCCGGCGATCGGGAGTTGCTCGAAGCCATAACGCTCCGCAAGATAGCCGTAGGCCGCATGTGTGACGAGAAGTTGCTTCTTCGATCCGGCGTCGACGGCTTCTTGTAACTCGGCATCGAGCGTCTCTGCTTCTGCTTTGAAGGCGCTCAACCGGTCGGCGAACTCGTCCTTATAGTCTGGTGCCTGATCGGCGAATGAAGCCTCGACCGCTTCTGCCATCGAGACGGCGTTCATCGGGTCGAGCCAGACGTGTGGGTCGTATTGACCGTGGCTATGCCCGTGTGCATCTTCTGCTTCATGTCCATGCTCATCTTCCTCGTGGCCGTGCTCGTCCTCTTCATGCGCATGTTCATCTTCCTCGTGGCCGTGCTCATCCTCTTCATGAGCATGTTCGTCTTCGCCGTGAACGTGGACGGTCTTGTCAGCATCAAGTAACGAGACGTCTTCGGCTGTTTTGACGAACGTGACGTTCTCGTTCGCGAGGCTCTTCTCCATCGACTCGACGTAAGGCTCGAGGTCGTGTCCGACCGTCAAGAACAAGTCCGCTTCGGCGATTTGTGTCATTTGACGTGACGTCGGTTCGTACGTGTGTGGGTCTGCGCCAGGCGGGATGACCATCTCGACACGGACACGGTCGCCACCGATTTCTTCTGCGATCGACTTCAAGGCGAACGTCGATGCGTAAACGGTCAACTGATCGTTCGCTTCCTCCGCTGCGTTGCTGTCTCCATTATTGGCACATCCGCCTAAAAACAGTGTCCCGGCAGCGGCGACACTAAGTAACTTTTTATTCATGTGATTCTCCACCTGTCCTCTCTATTGAACCATTAAACCGTAACGGTTACGTTCTGTGATTGCGCCTTATATTATAGGTGGCAGATTCATGCACGTCAAGTCCGACTTCCGATGGATGGATTTTTGATAAAAAGGGAATATGATTAAAAAAAGAACGAGGAGTGGATGTATATGAGAAAGGAGACCGCCTGGTTCGTCGGCGGGGCCGCCCTCGCGGCGGCGACTGCGGCCGGTGCCACCGTGTGGAATCAGTACGGTTCCCTCGTGCGTTGGCAAGAACCCGAACTTCCAGTTCGGGCCTCGACCCGCAAGCGGCGAACACACACGTATAAAATCATCGATGACCGCCCGCTCCAATTTGACGTATATTATCCGACGGGGGATGGTCCGTTCCCTGTCGCCGTCTACGCACACGGAGGGGCGTTCGTTCGTGGCAACCGTGGGATGGTGACGTTGTTCCATCCGTTGCTCGATCATTTTTTAACGAAAGGCTTCGCTGTCGTCAGTATCGATTATCGTCTGTTTGAAGACGGGGTGTATTTTCCGGACAACATCGTCGACGTGTCGGACGCGCTCAATTATTTGAAGCAACACGATAGCCTGCTCAACCTCGATGTCGACAAATTGATTGTCTGGGGCGACTCGGCCGGGGCCGCATTGATGCTTGCGACGGCACTCGATCGGGAGAAGCAGTTTATCGGGGACCTCGGCGCCGACGTCCCGCCGGTCAAAGGCGTGATCGCGCTCTATCCGCCGACGAACTTCCTGTTGTTCAAGTTCATCCAGACGTGGATCGCCCACCTGAAGTTCTATGAAGGTAGCCGAGAAGAGTGGCGCGAGTTGATGGTGAAATGTTCCCCGGTGACACATCTTTACGATGACGCGCCACCGATTTTACTGTTGCACGGCAAAAAAGACCCAATCGTCCCGTTCGGACAAGCGCTTCATTTCGTCGAACATGCGAGCGAAGTCGGCGCGAACGTCCAGCTCATCTCATTCCCGAACGGTACCCACTCCTTAGCGAGCTTTCTCCAATCCGACAATCCGATCAAAGAAGAGAAACTGATGAACCGCATCGATCGCTTCATCGACGACGCGCTCACGTGACGTTGCACTTTTCTGAAAAGATGGTACGATGGGACATGGTTTTAGAGAACAAAAAGGAGTGACTGGCGTGACAGAGCTTTGTTTGGTCCGACATGGTCAGACCGATTGGAATTTTAATGAAATCATTCAAGGACGGGAAGATATCCCGCTCAACGCGCTCGGGCATCGGCAAGCCGAAGAGAGCGCGGCCTTTTTAAGTCAAGAAGCATGGGACGTCATCGTCGCGAGTCCATTAGTCCGCGCCGTCGACACGGCCCAATATATCGCCGAGGCGTGCGGCTTTGACCCGGCCGAAATCATCACGGACGCACGATTCATCGAACGTGAATTCGGAGCGGCTTCGGGGCAACCGGTACCGGGTATCTATGAAGCGGTACAAGCGGACGACCAGACGCGTGTGCCCGGTCTTGAATCAGAAGATGAGATGCGGACCCGTGTGCTTGAGGGGATGGAACATCTCGTCAAGACGTATGAAGGGAAACGTGTCATCGTCGTCTGTCATTCCCATGCCATCAAGGCGGCGCTGTCGGCCATCGACGAGACGTATACGTTCCGTCATGCGATGCGTAACGCTTGCTCGAACTATATCGAACACAAGGACGGACGCTTCATCGTCAAAGCGGTGAACGTGGCCGACCATATTTCCAACGAAATCGCTGTGAAGTGAGGAGAGGCATATGTCGACACTGCTCTGGATATTCATCATCGCATCATTCGTCGTTGCGTTCATAGGGCTGATTTATCCGGTCATCCCGAGCGTATTGTTCTTGTTCATCGGATACTTGATTTACGGGTTCGGGTTCTCGTTCGAGCCGCTCACATGGACGTTTTGGCTATGGCAAATCGTCTTCCTCGTCTTCTTGTTCGCCGTCGATTATATCGTCACGCGAGCGACAGTCGATAAACGGGGCGGTTCCGAGCGGGCGAAATGGGGGGCGACGATCGGGCTGATTGCCGGCCCGTTCATCTTTCCGCTCGTCGGTGTACTTATCTTCCCGTTCATCTTCGCGTTCCTGGCCGAACTCACGCTTGGCAAGTCGACGCGGGAAGCTTGGAGCATCGGCGTCGGGACCGTCCTCGCCTTTTTAGGCAGTACGCTTTTGAAAGTCGTCGGGATGACGATGATGGTCATCTTGTTTTTCATCTACATTTGAAGACGAAGAGATTTTCTTCGTCTTTTTGGGTTGAGGATGTAAATAAAACGGGGAAAGAAAAGCAGGACCGTCCGATTATTCGAACGACCCTGTCTTGACGAGCTGATTGAAGGCGGAGCGGCTGAATGTTTGCTGATGCTCGACTTGTTTCTCGAAGAAAGAAGGCTTCAAGTCGCTGCCTGTCACCCCGTCGGCGATGAGCGAATCGAGCACTTGCTTCGTCGGGTCTTGTTTCGGTAGTAACATCAAGCCTTCCGCGACGAACGTATGGTGGTTCGAGAGCGAGCGTTCACTTGTGAACGTCAACGCGATGGCCGCCGGGCGGTTCGCAGGGGATGTGATGACTGCCTCGGCGAGGAGCAACATCCGCTTGTTTAAATAGTGATGGAGCGTCACGGCGAACTCGGTCGGGACGAGCATCTCGAGCAACCATTCGTTATCGTGTTCTTTCGAGATGATCAGTCCGTCGACGAGCTCAATCGGGAGGTTCAACTCGTTGCCGTATTCGTCTTGGACGAGGCGGACTTGGACGAGGCGAAACGTTTTCATCGAATCAATCCCTTCCACGGTTTCTTTAGAACATCTTAACATAGTCCGCCTGTGAAGATGTGTTATGATAACGTGGGAGTAACAAGGTTCGTGAGTAAAGGAGGAGGCATCAGAATGAGTTGGGTTGTAGGGATTATCGGATATTTCGCGATACTGGCCATCGTCTATTATGGTGTCCTTTTCTTCAAAGTAAAACAACAACGTAGTCGGGCCGGCTATCGCATCTTCCTCTTGCTATCAGGGCTGTTCCTGTTGAGCGGAAGTGACTATATTATCGCTTTGTTCCAAGGGGATACGGAGGCGACGTTTTGGCAACGGACCGTCTATTTCATCTTGATTTTGATTTCTCTTTCTGTGGCGCTTTACTTTCGGAGAAAAGAAGATCAACACCATGCGCGCGAGATGACGACCGCGTGAAAAGAAGGCTGTGGGCGTGCCCACAGCCTTCTTTTATTTCGGGATCCGCGTCTGGCGAATCATCTCGAGTTTCAAGTCCCATAACGGTTTGCTGAACGTCACCGAATACACTTCCGGCAGACGGAGTCGCTTGTACTCTTCCCATAAGCCGTTCATCTGCTCACGGTGATAGTCACGAATCTCTTTCGCGCTCGGGAGCGTATAGACGCGCTCGCCGTCTAAGAAGATCGGTTCGAGCAAGCGCTTGACGCTGAAGTTGCGTGTCTTGATTTTGAACGCCGGGTCGCGCACGTCGATGAGGTCGATCTCGGAATACGTCTCGACCGGCTCATCCGACAAGGCGATATAGTCACCTTTGAATTTCTTCGTTTCGTTGTCGATGATGCGATACAGTTCTTTCTTGTGTGGGGTCGTCGTCTTCACTTTCGAAGAGGACACTTTGATGACCGGCTTCAACGTGCCGTCTTTGTCTTCGCGGGCGACGAGTTTATACACCATGCCGAGGGCCGGTTGCTCGTAGGCGGTGATGCCACGCGTCCCGACGAGAAACGTGTCGGCCTCGGCCCCTTGCATCCGTAAGTCTTGGATGACGTATTCGTCCAGGTCGCCGGAGACGACGATTTTGACGTAGTCAAGACCCGCTTCGTTGAGTGCCTTCCGGGCTCGTTTCGACAAGTAGGCCAAGTCACCGGAGTCGAGGCGGACCGATTTCAAGCGGTATCCGTTTGCCTCGAGTTCTTTCGCGACGGTAATCGCGTTCGGGAGTCCCGACTTGAGCGTGTCGTACGTGTCAATCAACAGGCTCGTGTTGTCCGGGTACATCGAGGCGAACGAGCGGAACGCCGTCAATTCATCGTCGTGGAATTGGATATCGGCATGTTCCATCGTCCCGCCGGTCGGTACATCGAAATCACGGCCGGCCGAAACGAGACTCGTCACGTCAAACCCGGCGATATATGCGGCCCGTGTGCCATAATACGCGGCGTCGACTCCTTGGGCACGGCGAGCGCCGCCTTCGAGCAACGTCTCGTTCGGTGCCGCTTGGCGAATCCGGGCGTATTTCGTCGCGATGAGCGATTCATGGTTGGCGATGTTCAAGAACGCCGTCTGGAACAGTTTCGCCTCAAAGATGGTCGACTCGATTCGGACGACTTGTTCGTGCGGGAAGATAATCTCCCCTTCACGGACGCTGTAGAGTGAGCCCGTGAATTTGAAGTTACGCAGTACGTCCGCGAACTCGTCCTCGAAGTCGAGCTGCTCTTTCAAATAAGTGATGTCTTCCTCGGTGAACGAGACGTTCTCCAAGTAGTGGACGATGTTTTGTAACCCGGCAAAGACGACGTAGCCGCCGCTGAACGGGTTCGAGCGATAGTATAAATCGAAGACGACTTTTTCATTGTGACGTCCTTGTTTCCAGTAGATGTACATCCAACGTGGGAGGTACAGGTCCGTGTGAAGCGCTAAATTCCGATGTAACATAGTGAATTCCTTTCTGATTTCGTGTCACTTCCCGGTAACGGTCGCTCCGAGTGTCGTGACAAAATGTTCGAGCGCCCATTCATGGCCGATCGGGTTGAAGCTTTGGACGGCGTCCGCGTGGATGACCATCTTGTAGCCGAGGTTGTAGGCGTCTACCGCTGTATGCAAGACGCAAATGTCGGTACACACACCGACGAGATGGATTTCGGTGATGCCTCGTTCCCGTAGACGAAGGTCGAGGTCGGTCCCGGCGAAGGCGCTGTATCGCGTCTTATCGATCCAATGGTCGGCCTGTTCAGCTGCTTTTTTGACGGCGCCGTATAGGTCGCGCCCTTCTGTCCCGCGGATGTTGTGGGGCGGGAAGAGTGTCGTTTCCGGGTGATACGTGTCACCGGCGTCGTGCACATCGTTCGCGATGACGACGTAATCTTCGGGCGAAAACGCCTCGATCAACTGAACGATTCGTTCTTCTATGTCTTGCCCGGGTTTTCCACAAGTCAAACGACCCGTGTCTGCGATAAAATCGAACGTGTAGTCAATGACGATCAATGCGCGCATAGGAGGTCTCCTCTCAAGTGCAAAATAGTTGGCTATCCTTCTTATTCTAAATCATTTTGCATGATGCGAAAAAGATTATTTTTCGCCTGTGTCGGGTAGTAGGTGTAAGTAGAACTGTAAGCGAAAGGGGAATGGACCGATGCTGTTGTCATCTACCGAACTATCGGAACAATTGTCGCGCTTGAACGGGTGGGACGTCGTCGAAGGGGAGCTCCAGAAGACGTATCGTCTCGACACGTTCCCGGAGGCGATTCAATTCGTGCATCTCGTCGCCGACTTGGCCGAGTCGCTCGATCATCATCCGAACATCTTAATCGAGTATCGTAACGTCACGCTCACCGTGTCGACGCACGACGAAGGGGGCATCACGGAGAAAGACATCATGCTCGCGAAAGGGTGTGAGGAACTTGTCTAACCTGTACATGACGTTCGCCTCTGGTAGCGTCGCCGACCGGTTCCGGGAAAACCCGGACGTGCTCGTCGCGAGCGGCAATGAGACGATTTTACTCGCGGAAGGGGACAAGTCTCCGTTCCAAAGCGGAAAGACGTTCCGCATCGAAGAAGCGGAAGGACAATTCGCGTCGAAAGGGAATATTGTCTATGCGAACGTCCCCGTCGACTCGAATGCACGCTCGCTCTTGTTTCATCGTCTGTTGACTGAAAAATCACGTCTTGGGGCCGGGCACGATGGCTTCACGGCGTATCGTCTCGGCGTCGACCCGGACGACAATCACGGCATCGTGCTTATCCAATTCGCCGAGGCCGGCAACAAGTTCCGTGACTCGACAGACTATGTCCTATTTCAAGAATGGCTGAAAGATGCCGTCGAACAAAAAGGTGCAGGTCCGATCATAAAACACTATGTCGTCACGGAAGCGGATAACCTATAATAAAAGATAACGTCACGTTAGGGGAGGATTTTTAATGAACAAGAACTACTTTTGGATGGGTATGGCCGCTGGAGCCATCATCGGAGCAGGTGCGTCACTTCTCCATCGCGAGACACGCGAGCAACAAGTTCGTCAGTTGAAAGGCTTAAAATCACGCGTGAAGTCAGCGGACACATCGACACAAGCGCATTCGGTCGGCTTGCAAGCGTCCCCGAAAGGTAGCTTGAAAGACCGCGTCATGGATTTGAAGGCGCTCTATGAAGAGAACCAAGACACGATCCAAAACCTCGTCGAAGACGTCAAAGATTTGATGGACGCGCTTCAAGAGGCACGTCACAAAAACCAACTCTAATACGTATGGCCAAGCGGACTCCGCTTGGCCATTTGTTATTCTTGCTTATATTCTTTCTCGGTTCCGTCCGTGAACGTGACGTCCGCCTCGATTTTTTCAGCATCGTCCGCGATGTTAAACGCTGCCTTGATTTGATTCAACACTTCCTCGTCCGGTGTGTCTTGGTCGAAGTTCAATTGACCGAAGACCGGATCGAGTTCTTGCATCGCTTCGTCCCCGCGCAAGTTCTGGTCATCCTCTTTCCGTTCATACGAAGCCTCGGTCGAGTTGTTCTCAACCTCATAATCGACTTTGATGGCGTCATCAACGTCCGCATAGTCGACTTCAAGTTCGAACTTGTCGAACGTATACATGGAGTTGTTCTCCGTATTCGCCTCGTCTTCGACCGGTGCGTCACTCGGTTGGTTCGTGACTTCGTCAGACGAGCCGCATCCTGTAATCAAAAAGAGTGATGCCGTGATCGGTAGTGTCCATTTCAAACGTTTCATCAACAAATTCCTCCTCTATGTTTCGCATAATTTTTCCATTCCCCTAACGTGAAAAAACTATTCGTCATTCGACCGATTCCACATCGCTTTGTACACTTTGTATAAAAATACAATTGACAGTATAAATATGCGTATGGTTTAATCGGATTATTCTTTTGAGGAGGTACGACAGATGATCACGTGTGGAATCGTCGGTGTGACGGGATACGCCGGCATGGAACTATTGAAATTGATTTCGGCGCATCCGCGCTTACAAGTGACGTGCGTGATGAGCGACTCGAGTGCGGGGCTGCGCCTCTCTGACTTGTATCCGTGGATGGAGACGGGCGCGTTGACGCTCGAACCGTTCAAACCGGAGAAGTTGAACCAGCTTGACGTCTTGTTCCTCGCGACGCCGAGCGGGGTGTCGGCTCGATACATTGAACAGCTGGACGCGTTCGAAGGCGTCGTCGTCGACTTGAGTGGTGATTTGCGCCTTACGGGTGAGGTGTACGCGACGTGGTACGGCAAAGCGCCTGTCCATGCCGACACACAGGCGAAAGCTGTTTACGGGTTGACGGAATGGAACCGTGAATCCGTGCGGACGGCGAGATGGATCTCAAACCCTGGCTGTTACGCGACGGCCGTGTCGCTCGGTCTCCTGCCGTTTCTGACAGACGGATTGATTGAGCCGGACGAGGTGATCGTCTCGGCCTGCTCGGGCATCACCGGTGCCGGCAAAGCTTTGAGCACGAAGACGCATCACGCTCGCTCGAATGAGAACGTACAGCTATACAAGATTCACACGCATCAACACATCCCAGAGATTGAACAGACGATTCACCAAATGACAGGCGTTGAGGCGACCGTCTCGCTTTCCACGCACCTCTTACCAATCAACCGCGGCATCATGGCGACGATGCATGTCGTCCCGACGATTGATCAGACGGAAACGGAATGGATTGATCTATTGAGTCGTGCGTACAGACAAGAGCCGTTCATTCGCGTGCAACAAGGGGAGCCTGAGATTCGGACGGCCGTCGGGTCGAACTATTGTGATCTCTGGGTGTATAAAGATGACCGGACCGGACGGCTCACCATCGTCTCGGTCATCGACAACATGCAAAAAGGGGCAGCCGGACAGGCGATTCAAAACGTCAACGTCCGGTTCGGATTCAATGAAGCGCTCGGGCTAAGCACCCAACCACAATACATATAGGAGGGATCGAATGACCGATTTAACGATGAGTCCACCGGTGAGTCTCGTCTCACCGAAAGGGTTTCACGCGACAGGCGTACATGCCGGATTGAAACGAAAACGCAAAGACTTGGCGCTGCTCGTCTGTGAACAACTAGCGAGCGCGGCGGCCGTCTACACGACCAATCAATTTCAAGCGGCGCCGATTCAAGTGACGAAACAGACGCTACAAGCATCAAACGGAAAGATTCGCGCCGTCCTCGTCAACAGCGGGAACGCGAACGCCTGCACCGGCGACCAAGGATTGACGGACGCCTATGCGATGCGAGCGAAAGCAGCCGCGCATTTAGGGATTGAAGCTGATGAAGTCGCGATCGCTTCGACTGGGGTCATCGGGCAACTGTTACCGATGGACACGCTTTTAGCCGGAATCGAATTGTTGACGCCTGAGTCGGATGCGGCACAGGCCGAGGCGTTCGCTGAAGCAATTTTGACGACAGACACCGGAGTGAAGACGACCGGGGTCCGTTACGCAGACGGGGAGACGTTCGTGAAGGTCGCCGGGGTCGCCAAAGGCTCCGGTATGATTCATCCGAACATGGCGACGATGCTCGGGTTCGTGACAACCGATGCCGTCATCGCGCCAGAATTGTTACACATCGCACTGAAACAAAGCGTTGACGCCTCGTTCAATAACATCACCGTCGACGGGGACAGTTCGACGAATGACATGGTGCTCGTCATGGCGAGCGGCGCTTCCGACACAGAAGAAATCAAGGCGGGAACGGACGCGTATCATCAATTCACAAAAGCGTTGACGGACGTTTGCACGGACCTCGCCAAACAAATCGCACGTGACGGGGAAGGTGCGACGACGCTAATTGAAGTCAACGTCGTCGGGGCGAAGACGGACGAGACGGCCCGCATCATTGCGAAACAGGTCGTCGGATCCTCGCTTGTGAAGACAGCGGTCTATGGCAAAGATGCGAACTGGGGACGCATCATCGCGGCCGTCGGGGCGACGAAAGAACCGATTGACGTCGGTCGGATCGACATCCAGATCGGCTCTCAACTTGTCTTATCGAAAAGTGTGCCGGTCTGGTTCGACGAGACACTCGCCTCGGCGGAGATGGGACAAGACGTCGTCGCAATCCGGATCGATTTGAACGACGGAACGGGAACGGGCAGCGCCTATGGCTGCGACCTCACGTACGATTACGTCAAAATCAATGCGAGTTATCGGACATGAGCGAGCGGAAAGTCGTCAAGCTCGGTGGGAGCGTCTGGGACACGCTTCATCACGACTACTTTACAGAGTGGAAAGAATGGGTTGAAGCCGGAAATGAACTCATCTTACTTCACGGTGGGGGACCGAGGTTATCGGCTTACTGTGAGACCCAACAGATCAAGCCGGTCTTTCAAAACGGACGTCGCGTGACAACGGAGGACGTGTTGACCGGGGCGACACGTGTCCTCGCGGGGGAGATGCAAACGGAAATCGTGACGGCGCTCGGTCGGTCTGATGTGAATGCGGTCGGATTATCGGGTGTCGACGGACGGATGCTCACTGGGCGTGAAATCAAAGAACTCGGGGCCGTCGGTGAAGTCGAGACCGTTGATGTGTCGTTGATTGAGCTACTCGTTCAAAACCACTACGTGCCGGTCGTGACGTCGATTCTGTTCGGAACAAACGGCGCCCTGAACTGTAACGGGGATGATTGTGCTGTCGCCGTCGCTTGTGCGCTTCAAGCCGCTCACTTCGAGATGATCACCGACGTGCCGGGTATTCGAATCAACGGTACGGTTCAAGAGACGCTGACCGTCGATGCGATGCAACAGGCGATTGAGTCGGGAGCGATATACGGGGGCATGATTCCAAAGACAGAGGCGCTCCGCTCCGCGCTAGACGGGGGAGTGGCGCTTGCCATCATTCGAGACGGGAACGACCCGACAGCAACCGGGACACAACTAAAGGAGGGACATGATGAGCGCACTACTTCCCACATATGGGCAACGAGCCATTGAGATTAAACAGGCAGACGGATCGTACGTGACGGACACGACGGGGAAACAGTACCTCGATTTCGTCATGGGCATCGCCGTCTGTAACACCGGACATCGCCATCCTGCCGTCCTTGAAAAGATCGAGGCACAGCTTGGCAACGTTTGGCATACGTCCAATCTATATGCGATTAGCGGGCAGGAACGTGTGGCGGAGAAACTCGTCGCCGGTACACATTTGACGCGCGCCTTCTTCTGTAACAGCGGGACAGAGGCGAACGAGGCGGCGTTCAAGCTGATTCGGAAATGGACGGGCAAGACGAAAATCGTCTCGTTCACGAAATCGTTTCACGGCCGGACGTTCGCGATGCTCGGGGCGACCGGGCAAGACAAAGTGAAGACCGGTTTCGGGCCGATGGTGCCGGACTTCGTCCATGCACCGTTCAACGACAGCGCGGCACTCGACTTCATCGATGACGAGACGGCGGCCGTCTGGCTCGAAGTCGTCCAAGGGGAAGGTGGCGTCGTCGTCGGTGACGTCGCATGGTTCGCGGCATTGCAAGCGAAAGCGAATGAACATGGGGTCAAAGTGGTGATCGATGAGGTGCAGACCGGGATCGCCCGAACCGGCACCCGATACGCGTTCGAACAGACTCCGCTCAAGCCGGACGTCGTGACGCTCGCGAAAGGGCTCGGGAGCGGTTTCCCTGTCGGTGCGCTCGTAACGGCACCTGGGGCAGAAGCCGTATTTGAAGCCGGTAGCCACGGGTCGACGTTTGGCGGCAACCCGCTCGCCATGGCCGCGGCCGAGGCGACGCTCGATGTGTTATTCGAGGATGCGGCGCTGGCTCACGTCCAAGCGATGGGCGCATACTTCAAGTCGGGCCTTGAGCGTTTCGTCGATGGGGACACGTTCATTGGCGTGCGCGGACTCGGGCTCATGCTCGGACTCGTCGCAACAAAACCAGTGGCCGATTTGATCAATCAACTACGAGAAGCAGGACTTCTCGTCGTCGCGGCCGGGCCCGATGTGATTCGGTTCTTGCCGTCACTTTTCGTCAGTCAACAAGAAATCGATGAGGCACTCGCCATCATCGAACAGGTCGTCACAAAGGAGCTGGTGCAATGAACGGGACATTGACGTTACAAAACGGGATGACGTTTCACGGGACATGGGAGACGAGCGCGCGGCTCGGTAGAGGGGAAGTCGTCTTTTTCACCGGGATGACCGGTTATCAAGAAGTGTTGACCGACCCGTCGTACGCCGGACAAGTCATCGTCTTCACGTATCCGCTCATCGGACAATATGGTCTCGAGACCGGTGCGTCTGAAAGTGCGGACATCCAAGTGGCTGGTGTCATCGTCCAGACGCTCGCAGGAAACGGACAGTCAAACGAGTTAAAAGACTGGTTGGAACAAGCGGGAATTCCCGTCTTGTCTGGAATTGATACGCGCACGCTCGTCCATACGCTCCGCCAGGAAGGTGATCAGTGGGGGCTCCTGGCGATGAATTCGAACGGGCAAGTCGAAGGCGACTTCTTACAAATCACGGAGACGGTCACGACCGCGAAGCCGGTCCAACTCGGAACGAATCAAAAAGGACACATCGTCTGTCTCGACTTCGGGGTGAAGTCGTCGATGGTCGAGGCGATGCTCGCACGCGGCTATGGCGTCACGACCCTACCATACGATACGCCGGCGGAAGCGATTCATCGTTTGAAACCGGACGGGGTGCTCGTCTCGAACGGACCGGGCGACCCGCGTGATTTGATGGACCGGATTGAGACGGTCCGCGAGGTGGCGCTTCGCTATCCGACGCTTGGGATTTGTATGGGACATCAACTCATCGCACTCTCGTTCGGGGCAGCGATTGAGAAGCAGACATACGGGCACCGGGGTTCAAACCATCCGGTACGAAACGTCCAAACGGGCGAGGTGTGGATGACTTCACAAAACCATGGGTACGTCGTCACGCGCGACAGTCTCGAACGGACACCGCTCGAGCTGTTGTTCGAGAACGTGAACGACTTGTCCGTAGAGGGGACGACACATCCGACGGCACCGATTTTGACGGCGCAGTTCCATCCAGAAGCAAGCCCGGGACCGAAAGAGGCGCAGGCGTTATTCGATCAATTCGATGAAATGATTCAACAAGGGGTGAACGTATATGCATAAGAAAGTGCTCGTCATCGGCTCCGGTCCGATTATCATCGGGCAAGCGGCCGAGTTCGATTATTCAGGTACGCAAGCGTGTCAGGCGCTTCGGGAAGCGGGATGCGAGGTCGTCTTGTTCAACTCGAACCCGGCGACAATCATGACCGACCCGGGTATGGCCGACAAGACGTATATCGAGGCGATGACGCTCGAAAAGGCCGAGATGATTATCGAAGCCGAACAGCCGACACACCTACTCGCGACCGTCGGCGGACAGACTGCGCTCAATTTGGCGCTCGCGCTCGATGAGGCCGGGGTGCTCGAAAAGCACGGCATCGCCCTGCTCGGGACGTCGCTCGAGACGATCCGTGACGGCGAAGACCGGGAACGCTTCAAGCAGAAGATGCATGAACTCGGGGAACCGCTCCCGGTGAGTACGACGATCGAGACGCTCGACGAGCTCGATGCGTTCATCCAAACAGCTGGAGTCCCGCTCATCGTCCGTCCGGCGTTCACCCTTGGGGGGACGGGAGGTGGCATCGCGACGACCGTCTCGGACGCCTATGAGATGGCGCGGCGCGGACTTGAGGCGAGCCCGATCTCGCAATGTCTCGTCGAAAAGAGTATCGCCGGCTTCAAAGAGTTCGAGTACGAAGTGATGCGTGACGAGAAAGGGACGTGCATCATCGTCTGCAACATGGAAAACATCGACCCGGTCGGGGTGCATACGGGCGACTCGGTCGTCTTTGCTCCGGCACAGACGTTATCGGATACGATGCACCAGACGTTACGGAGTGCAGCGCTTCGGATCGTCTCGAGTCTCGGTGTCGTCGGTGGCTGCAACATCCAGTTTGCCGTTCATCCGACTGAACCGACTTACTACGTCATCGAGGTCAACCCGCGCGTGTCGCGGAGTTCGGCCCTCGCCTCGAAAGCGACCGGCTATCCGATTGCGAAGATCGCGACGCGTCTCGCGCTCGGTGAAGGGTTGGATGATTGTGTGAACCCGGTGACGAACGGCACGATGGCCAGTTTCGAGCCGACGCTCGACTATGTGACGGCGAAAGTGCCGTGCTTCCCGTTCGACTTGTTCAAAGGGACAGAACGCGCCCTCGGTCCCCAGATGAAAGCGACGGGTGAGAGCATGGCGATGGGGAAGACACTTGAAGAGGCGCTTCAAAAAGCGTGGCGTGGTGCCGGAATCGAGCAGGCCCCGCTCTATCCGACATGGATGAAGCGAGCCGATGCGAATGAACTGTGGCAGGAAGTACTCGCCCCGACCGACCGTCGCCTGCACGCCTGTCTCGCGCTCATCGACCGCGGTCTCGCCTCGCGCAGTGAACTCGAGGACAAGACGGGCATCGCGCCGCACTTCATGGCGATGCTCGAGACGCTCGTCACGATGACAAAATCCACCGATTTTTTGACGGAGTCGAACATGTCACAGGCAAAGCGGCTCGGGTTCACCGATGCACAAATCGCCGCCATCTCAGGCGTCACGATGGAAGACGTCAAGGAGCTGCGTGCGACGTTCGGCATCCAACCGGTCTACCACATGGTCGACACGTGCGCGGCCGAGTTCGAGAGCGCGACCCCTTACTTCTACGGGACGTGGCACGGAAAGACGGAAGTGAAGGCGAGTCAGACGCGGAAAGTCGCCGTCATCGGGGCCGGTCCGATACGCATCGGCCAAGGCATCGAGTTCGACTACAGTTCGGTCCATGCCGTCTGGGCACTTCAACAGCAAGGCATCGAGGCCATCATGATCAACAACAACCCGGAGACGGTCTCGACCGACTTCACGGTCGCTGACCGGTTGTATGTCGAGCCGCTCACGCTAGAAGACGTCACACACGTCCTCGAGGCAGAAGGGTGCCGCGACGTCTTAATCCAGTTCGGCGGTCAGACGGGCATCGCGCTCGCACACGGTCTGGAGGCGGCTGGATATCGCTTGCTCGGCGCCTCGGCTGCCATCATCGACCAAATGGAAGACCGGGACCGCTTTTATGCGTTTCTTGACGAGATTGACGTCGCGCACATCCCGGGAGAAGAAGTCGGGACTACCGCTGCTCTCTATGAAGCGGTCGACCGGATTGGCTTCCCTTGCGTCGTCCGGCCGTCTTACGTCATCGGTGGGAAAGGGATGCACATCTTGCAATCCGAGGCGGACCTTGCCCGAATCAGTCCAGACCTCACTTATCCGCTCCTCATCGACCTCTACGTCGCCGGGCGCGAACTTGAGGTCGACTGCGTGACGGACGGGCAGACCGTCTACGTGCCGGCCATCTTGGAACAAATCGAGGCGGCTGGGGTTCATTCTGGGGACTCGACGATGGTCATGCCGCCGGTCGAGACGTCCGAGGCGCACCAACGACAGATTGACACGATCACGAAACGAATCGGTCAGGCACTCGAGTATCGCGGGGCGCTCAACATCCAGTTCGTTTTAAAAGACGACACGATTTACGTGCTTGAAATCAACCCGCGGGCGTCACGGACCGTCCCGATTGTCAGCAAAGTGACCGGTGAACCGCTCATCGAATGGGCGACACGCGCCGCGCTCGGCCATTCGCTTAAAGGCGTCTTACCGGTCGAACGGAAACAACTGACCGGTTATGCGGTGAAGACGCCGATTTTCTCAAGTTTGAAGCTGCCAGGTGTCGACCCGCTCACAGGACCGATCATGCGCTCGACAGGGGAGACGCTTCAATTCAGTCCAATCCCCGTCGTTGCCGAACGGTTCTGTTACGATGCGACGACGACCCGGGTCATGGCGCGACCACAAATCGTGTATGGGGAAGGGTGGGAGACGTTCGGCGAGGTACCGCTCGACGCGACGATTGACTTCCAACACGTCGCCGTCCTCTTCTCGCACGTACCGGCTGAACAAGTGATACGGGAGGCGGCCGTCCGAAACGGCGTCCACGTCATCTCGGAGCAACACCTCGCCCGTTACTATCAAGCGACGGTCGACACGACACCAGTGCCGGTCCGTCCGTTACAGGCGCACACAAAGGAGGAATTACCGTTATGACGACAAAGACGTTCAAACACATGTTGACGCTCGAGGAATTGACACCAACGGATTTAGATGAACTCATTCGCTTGGCGATCGACGTGAAACGACATCCGGACGCGTATGGGACGGCGCTTGCCGGTAAGAAGGTCGCCTTATTGTTTGAGAAGGCGTCCACGCGCACGCGCATTTCGTTCGAGGTCGGGGTCGTCGAGCTTGGCGGCTACCCGCTCTTCTTGAGCGGGAGCGACCTTCAAATCGGACGCGGTGAACCGATCACGGATACGATTCGAGTGATGAGCCGCTACGTCGACGCACTCATGATTCGGACGTACGCCCATGAAACGGTCGAGACGCTCGCGACGGCGGGCTCGATTCCAATCATCAACGGGTTGACGGACACGCATCATCCGTGCCAAGTGCTCGCCGACCTCTTGACGATTGAGGAGACGTTCGGGACGCGCCAAGGGAAAGTGTTGACGTACATCGGTGACGGGAACAACATGGCCCACTCGCTCATGCTTGGCGGTGCCTTGAGCGGAATGCATATCCGCGTCGCCTCGCCGGACGGTTATACGGTCGACGAGACGATTTACAATCAGGCCGTCGCGCTAGCCGAGACGACCGGCGGCAGCGTCACACGCTACGACGACCCGGCCGAAGCGACGGTGGGTGCACATGTCGTCTATACGGACGTGTTCGCCAGCATGGGGCAAGAAGCGGAGGCGGAAACGCGCCTCGCCCATTTCGCCTCGTTCCAAGTGGACGAAACGTTGATGGCGTCGGCACGGGACGAAGCGATTTTCCTACACTGTCTGCCGGCTCATCGCGGTGAAGAAGTGACGGCGGACGTGATGGACGGCCCGCAGTCGCTCGTCTTCGACCAAGCCGAGAACCGGCTCCATGCCCAAAAAGCACTGATGATCACATTGCTCGCCTAACGAAAAGGAGCTTCGCCGACGACTGGCGAAGCTCCTTTTGTCATAAGAATCGTGCGAACAGGCCGAAGACGGCGAGTCCGATAATCACGTAAAAGATCCATTTCCCTTCACCCGTATGAATGATGGGCGGTACGTACTTGCGCGGCTTGTACTTCCCGTAACGGAGCGGCCGTGAATACGGCACCGTATAGCGCGACAACGGATAGGCGAGCAGGAATCCGGCGAGGAATCCGTACACGTGCCCCCAGAGCGAGACGTTCGAACCGATTAACGTGAAGACGGCACTGATGGCGACGAAGATGTAGACGAGTCGCGCGTCTTGGCTGTAGATGAGCGTCCGACGGAAACGTCCGATGAATACGTAGAAACCGAGGATCGCTAAGATCGCGCCCGAGGCACCGGCCTGAAGATAGAACAGTTGGCTCACGGTAAAGTACGTGAGCAGGTTGGCGAGCGCGCCAGCGACGAGATAAAACAGCGCGAACCGCACATGCCCGACCATGCGTTCCATCGCCGGGCCGAAGATGATGAGCGCGAACGAGTTGAACAGCAAGTGGCCAAGTCCTAGATGGATAAAGTTTGCCGTCAGGAGACGGTACCACTGCCCGTCTGCGAGCGCGAGGTGGAACGATCCGCCCCGTGCGACGATCTGAAGTCCCGGCATCAAAGAATCGATGACAAACACGACTAGTTGGATTACAATGAACAGCGTTACGAGCGGGTATGCTCGGATGAACGTTTGAACATTCTCAGTACGACTAAACATAGCATCACCTCTTTCCTTAATTGTATAAGGAAACGAGTGGAAAAGGAAAGGAGCGAGTATCCTGTGATTGTAGGAATCGGCATCGACCTCGTCGAACTCGAGCGCATTGCTCGCTCGATACAGAAGCCGCGGTTCATGGAACGGCTCTTGACCGAGGCGGAACGTGGACTCGCGTCGAACTATCCGGAACAACGCCGCATCGAGTTCGTCGCCGGTCGCTTCGCCGCGAAAGAGGCTTACGCCAAAGCGGTCGGAACGGGTATCGCCCGCGGATTGTCATGGCAACAGATTGAAGTGTTGCCCGACGAGACGGGACGGCCAGTCATGACGGCACCGTCGCCGGGACGGATTCATGTCAGCATTAGCCATAGTGAACAATACGCCGTGGCCCAAGTCATCATTGAAGAGGAGGATTCCGATGTATCGTCCAAGTAAAATTGAAATTGACCGGGCAGCGATTGCGCATAACGTGAAAGAGATTAAGCGTCGCATCCCACAACAATTGATGGCTGTCGTCAAAGCGAACGCATACGGGCATGGCGCCGTCGAGGTCGCGACGATTGCGCTCGAAAACGGAGCTACGATGCTCGGGGTCGCCTTGCTTGAAGAAGCGATCGAACTCCGCGAAGCCGGTATCGAGGCACCAATCCTTGTCATGGAAGCACAGTTTCCTGAATTGGCAGGTGTCGCAGCAAAACACGACGTCATCCTCTCCGTCTTCTCGGCGGCTTGGCTCGAAGAAGCGAAGATGCATCTGAACGACCGGCCGCTCACCGTCCATGTGAAAGTGGACACCGGCATGGGCCGGCTCGGTCTTCGGACGCGAGAAGAACTTGACGCGCTCCTTGAGGTGGCCGATGACCGTTTCGTCATCGAAGGCATCTATACACATTTTGCGACGGCCGATGAACCGGATAGCGCGCTTTATCACGAGCAACAAGTCCGTTTCGATCGTTTAATGGACGGACTCGGTTCACGCTTCAAGTACATCCATACGTCGAACTCGGCCGGGGCGATTCGGATGGCTGGTGAAGACGTGCCGTATAACCTTGTCCGTGTCGGCATCGCCATCTACGGACTCTACCCGTCAAGCGAGATGGCGTCATTCTACTCCTTTTTGCGGCCGGCGTTCACGCTGAAGAGTAAGCTCATGCAAGTGAAACGGCTCGAGGCCGGGCAGACGATCAGTTATGGGGCGACATACACGACGACAGAAGATGAGTGGATCGGAACGGTGCCGGTCGGTTATGCGGACGGTTGGATTCGAAAGGCGAGCGGATTCGAAGTCGATGTCAATGGCACACGTTGTCCGATTGTCGGGCGTGTCTGCATGGACCGTTTCATGATTAAACTGCCAGAAGAAGTCCCGATCGGTACCGACGTGACACTTATCGGGGGTCCGGTGCCAATCGATGAATTGGCGGCACATTTAGACACAATCAATTATGAAGTCGTCTGTCAGTTGACGAGCCGCTTGCCGAGACACTATGTGTGAATCAGAAAACGTGTGAAATTATCTGAATTCTTTCTCGAATCCTCTATATTTTCCCAAACTCGCGTGTTATATTGATAAAGAACGCGGGAAAAACATTCCGCCAGTCCATTGAAACGATTCTGGAGGTGTAAGATGTTGAAACAGCGAACAGCGGGTGCATTGGCGTCCGTTCCAGATCGGTTCTCGCAGCATGGGGGTCCGATTTCGATGAAAGATCGTGAATCATTGTCATTGAACGATGTAGTGACGTACTTGTCCAAAGAAATTGCTGATCGACAACAAGCACTGCGTGAAGAATTGGCGAAAGGCTATCAAGAGATGGCCGCGTTTAATTTGAATATGGCAGAAGAGATGCTGATGATTGAGACGGAAGCCGAACATGCTCTCTTACGTCAAGTAAGCGGGGTGTGAGCGGAGTGATCGTAAAGCGTGGTGACGTGTTTTATGCGAATCTGTCGCCCGTAGTCGGTTCAGAGCAAGGTGGAGTTCGTCCGGTCCTCGTCATTCAAAACGATATCGGCAATCGCTTTAGCCCGACCGTCATTGTCGCTGCGATTACGGCTCAGATCCAGAAAGCAAAACTGCCGACTCATGTGGAAGTGTATCAAGTCAAACACGGGCTCGAACGAGACTCGGTGATTTTGCTTGAACAGATTCGAACGATTGATAAACGTCGTCTGACGGACAAGGTGACACATCTTGACGATGAGACGATGCACAAAGTGGACAGAGCGCTAGAGATTAGTATGGGATTAATCCCGCTCTAGCTTACATATGAACAGAACCGGTACATGGGTATCGGTTTTTTTTCAAAAATTAATAAAAATTTAGGTTTAAGATTATGAAACAAGGGAATTATATTTAATCGTACTCGATTTTTCTGTGCGCAACTTTAGGAGGGAATAACGATGGATTTAGCGATTCGCGAGCAAGTCATTGGAGATCAATTACACCTTTACGTATCCGGAGAAGTGGATACATATACCGCTCCCAAACTGAAAGAAGTCTTGCATCCGGCAATCACGGAGCAAAACGTCGTCGTTCATTTGGATGAAGTGGATTATATGGACTCAACAGGTCTCGGCGTTTTCGTCGGTGCCCTTAAAATAGCAACACGCAATGAGAAAGAGTTGTCGCTCGTCGGGGTAACCGATCGTGTCAATCGTCTCTTTGAATTGACTGGCCTTCACAAATTGCTCTCGATTAACACGAATGTAAGAGGTGGCACGCAATGAGTAACATCGAACAGACGGTGATGACGTTCCCGGCCAAACCAGAGTATGTCGGTGTGGTCCGTTTAGTCGTGTCAGGAATCGCGAATCGTATGGGCTACACATACGATGAGATCGAAGACATTAAAATCGCAGTCTCGGAAGCTTGTGGTAACGCTGTTCAACATGCATATGATGACCAAGAAGGTGAAGTGAAACTCACGTGTGGCGTATACACGGATCGTTTAGAGATGACGATTGAGGATTCGGGCAAGACGTTTGCCGATGATGTGAAACGCCAAGCGGCTCCAGTCGAAGAGACGACTGAAATCGAATCGCTTCACGAAGGAGGACTCGGTCTGTTCCTCATTGAAGCGTTAATGGATGACGTCTCGATCAACAAAGACAGTGGTGTCAAAGTGACGATGACGAAACTCCTTAACAGGGACGAGGTGGATCAGAGTGCCAGCAAAATCTCAACAACGCCATCACAGTGATGATGAAGTACTAGAGTGGATTGAACGCTATCAGCAGGACGACCAAAACGAGGAAGTCCAGATGCTCCTGATCAATCGCTACTCGGACCTCGTCGAGGCGCTCGCTCGTAAGTTCTCCCGTGGTCGGGCCATCCATGATGATCTCGTCCAAGTCGGGATGATTGGACTGCTCGCAGCGCTCCGTCGTTTCGACCCAGAATTCGGACGTAGTTTTGAATCGTTTGCCGTCCCGACGATCATCGGGGAAATCAAGCGATTCATTCGTGACAAAACATGGAGCGTCCACGTGCCCCGTCGCATTAAAGAACTCGGGCCAAAGATTAAGAAGACGGTCGAAGAGTTGACGACGGAGCTTCAACGCTCACCGCGAATCGACGAGATTGCCGATCATCTTGGGGTCTCTGATGAAGAGATTCTTGAGACGCTCGAGATGGGTAAGAGTTATCAAGCTCTCTCGGTCGATAGCTCGATTGAAGCGGATAATGAAGGTAGCACCGTCACGCTACTCGATCTCGTCGGTAGTCAAGAACGGGGTTACGAGTCGGTCGACCAACGACTCATTCTCGAAAAGGCGTTCAGTGTATTGAACGAACGAGAACAGGCCATTTTAGAATGTGCCTACTATAAAAACATGAGCCAAAAAGAGACGGGCGAATTGCTCGGCATCTCGCAGATGCATGTATCACGCTTGCAGCGTCGTGCCCTCGAGAAGTTACGTGAGGCCATCAAAGTGCCGCTCAATGAAGTATTTTCTAGCGATGACTGAGGAGTCATCGTTTTTTTGTTGTCTGCTCTTTGCTACACTTCAACTAGAGACTAGAAAAGGAAGTGGTTCAGATGATCACGAAAGTCGCGAAAACGCTACAAGTAAAAGAAAGTCAAGTCGAGACGGTGAGACAACTCGCCGCTGACGGCGCGACGATCCCGTTCATGGCCCGTTACCGTAAGGAGATGACGGGGAACCTCGATGAAGTCGAAATCAAATCGATTCTTGACGCCCTTCAATATGAAGAGAGCTTGCAGAAACGAAAGTCCGACGTGCTCGCGAAATTAGAAGAGCTCGAGAAAGCGACGCCGGAACTCGCACGCGCGCTCGAAGCCGCAACGACGTTGCAACAAGTCGACGACATCTATTTGCCGTACCGACCGAAGCGACGGACGAAAGCCGAGCAAGGCCGCGAGAAGGGGTTGCAACCGCTCGCCGACTGGTATCGCAACCCGTCCGCCTATTCGTTGAAAGACGCACAACAGCTCGCCGGGGACACGCCGCTCGACGAGGCACTGCCGTTCGCCCAAGCAATTATTGGAGAAGAGTGGGGCGAGACAGCGTCACTTCGTCAATCGCTCCGGGCCCGGGTCCGGAAAGAAGCGTTGCTTCGTTCACAAAAGAAAAAGCAGGCGGAAGATGAGAAAGAAGTCTTTTCACAGTATTATGACTACGAGGAAAAAGTCGCCGGGATTGTCCCGCACCGTGTCCTCGCCTTGAACCGTGGAGAGCGGACGGACGTTCTTCAAGTCAAACTCGTGTTTGACGAGACGACGTTCATGAATCAGGCGCTGCGTCCGTTCGAACGACTCCCGGCCGAGAAACGTGAACTCGTCACCGTCGCCATCAAAGAGGCGTATAAAAAGTCAGTATTCCCGGCGATTGAACGCGAGATGCGCAGTGAGTTGACCGAGACGGCCGAAGAACAGGCGATTGACGTCTTCGTCAAAAACTTGAAGCAGCTGTACATGCAACCGCCGCTCCGGGAAGTCGTCGTCCTCGGGATCGACCCGGCGTATCGGACGGGATGCAAATGGGCCGTCGTCAATGAGATCGGAAAAGTCGAAGAAGTCGGAGTCTTCTATCCGACAGCGCCGAAACATGACGTGGCCGGTTCGGAAAAAGTGCTCGCCTCGCTCGTGAAGAAATATCCGATTTCCGTCATCGTCATCGGAAACGGGACTGCGTCACGGGAAACCGAGCAGTTCGTCGCCGACTGGTTGAAGAAAGCCGAGCGTGAGATTGCGTATGCGATCGTCAATGAGGCCGGGGCGAGCGTCTATTCGGCTTCAGAAGTCGCCCGTACCGAATTTCCGGCGCTGAAAGTCGAGGAGCGGTCCGCTGTCTCGATTGCGAGACGGATTCAAGATGCGATGGCCGAACTCGTCAAAGTCGACCCGCAGTCTGTCGGGGTCGGTCAGTATCAGCATGACGTCAGTCAAAATAAACTGAAGGCGTCGCTCGAGTTCGTCGTCGAGAGTGTCGTCAATATGGTTGGGGTCGATGTGAACCGGGCCTCGGAATCGCTTTTGACGTACGTATCGGGCTTGAATAAGACGACGGCGAAAAATATCGTGGCGTATCGCGATGAGTTCGGCCGATTCGACACGCGAAAAGAAATCAAAAAAGTTCCACGCCTTGGAGCCAAGGCGTATGAGCAAGCTGCCGGCTTTTTGCGAATCACGAACGGAAGCGACGTACTCGATCAAACCGAAATTCACCCGGAGAGTTACAAACTGACACTCTCTCTATTGAAGGAACTCGGTGTTTCGAAGCAAGCAGTCGGGACGGCCGAGTTGCGAGACCGATTGAAGACAGTCGATGCGAGTGCGCTCAGTGAAAAGTTGAATGCTGGATTGCCGACAATTGAAGATATCTTGAAGTCGCTCGCGAAACCGGGACGCGATCCGCGTGAGGACATTCAAAAGCCGTTGCTTCGGACGGATGTCATGAACCTAGAAGACCTTCAAGTTGGGATGGAGTTTCAAGGAACGGTCCGAAACGTCATCGACTTCGGGGCGTTCGTCGATATCGGCGTGAAGCAAGATGGGCTCGTCCATATATCGAAACTGTCCAACCGATACGTGAAACATCCGCTCGACGTCGTCGCAGTCGGAGATATCGTGACGGTCTGGATCGAACAAGTCGATGCGAATCGAGGTCGAATCAGCTTGACGATGCTCGCACCAAAGAAGTCATGACGAGCATATAAAGAAGGAAGTCGGGGTTGGGCAAAATGATTTCATTTTGCTCAACTTTTTTTGTGGAAAAGTGTTGACGGTCTTTTCGGACCGTGCTATCTTATAGAAGTCGCCGAGAAACGGCACGCGAAATTAAAGCTTTTCTAAAAAAGTGATTGACAGGTTTCTGGTTTGCGGTTACAATTTAAAGCGTTACTTCGATAAATTCAAGCAACGTTCCGCAATAGCTCAGTGGTAGAGCAACCGGCTGTTAACCGGTAGGTCGTAGGTTCAAATCCTACTTGCGGAGCCATTTTATTTTGGAGACGTACCCAAGAGGCTATAAGGGGCTCCCCTGCTAAGGGAGTAGGCTGGGAAACCGGTGCGAGGGTTCGAATCCCTCCGTCTCCGCCACTTAACTTTTAGAAAACATTCATGGCCCGTTGGTCAAGCGGTTAAGACACCGCCCTTTCACGGCGGTAACACGGGTTCGAATCCCGTACGGGTCACCATCATATGGAGGATTAGCTCAGCTGGGAGAGCACCTGCCTTACAAGCAGGGGGTCGGCGGTTCGATCCCGTCATCCTCCACCATTCAAATAAAACGTAATCTGGTCTCGTGGTGTAGGGGTTAACATGCCTGCCTGTCACGCAGGAGATCGCGGGTTCAAATCCCGTCGAGACCGCCATTTACGTTGGGCTGTAGCCAAGTGGTAAGGCATCGGATTTTGATTCCGACATGCGAAGGTTCGATCCCTTCCAGCCCAGCTTTTTATTTGAGTCATTAGCTCAGTTGGTAGAGCATCTGACTTTTAATCAGAGGGTCGCAGGTTCGAGCCCTGCATGACTCACCATTTTTATCCCTCGTAACACTTTATACGCTGCGGTCGTGGCGGAATCGGTAGACGCGCTAGGTTGAGGGCCTAGTGGTGGTTAACACCGTGGAGGTTCAAGTCCTCTCGACCGCACCAATATGCACCCTTAGCTCAGCTGGATAGAGCGTTAGACTACGAATCTAAAGGCCGGGAGTTCGAATCTCTCAGGGTGCACCATTTTTATTATGGGCCTATAGCTCAGCCGGTTAGAGCGCACGCCTGATAAGCGTGAGGTCGGTGGTTCGAGTCCACTTAGGCCCACCATTTTAACTGACGAACTTTGAAAACTGAACGATGAGGCAAAAAATGTTTTACAATTTTTGAATGAAGCGCAAGCTTCGTCATTTCAAGAGCTATATCAAATTCTTTGGAGAGTTTGATCCTGGCTCAGGACGAA
>NZ_JACSMC010000035.1:0-28113 GCF_018618435.1 Exiguobacterium sp. s150
CTTTCGGATACATGAAGTGTCAAAACCGGCGGTTTATTACTGACGCTCCGTATCCGACATAGCTTTCATCCCACCCCTAAAGGAGTGGGATGAAAGCTATGAAGTTCTGTAAGATTGCCACAATAACTAAGCTTCCTATCATAACGTGTCGCTTGTCTTTCAATGAATTTTGCTCCTTTTGTTCAAGTTTTCAACTTACAGTTCTATCACATTCAGCACGGGTCACCGCTCTAACAACATTATCTAAACAATCATTTTCTCCTTCTTTGGCCTAGAGAGTGACCAGACTAAAATGTGTGGCGAACGGGAAAAGAGTTACCATCTTATTCAGTTTTCGCTATAAGGAGGCATCTTTATGCCAAAAGATCCAAAACTCGAGCGCTTTGTCTTACGCTTCTCCGTTTTTGCCTCGCTCTTCTTTGCCATCGCCGGCATTCTCGTCGGCCTCTGGCTGTCCTCGTCGTTCATCTTGTTCGACGGTGTGTATTCATTCTTGAGCGTCATCATGAGCTGGATCTCACTCCGGGCCGGCGTCTTCATGTTGACGGCCGATAAGCGCTTCCCGTTCGGCAAGAGCACGATTGAACCGTTCATCATCTTGTTCCAATACGGCGTCCTCTTATTCGTCATCGTCAACGCCTTCCTCGGTGCAATCGATGATATCCGCGCTGGCGGGAACGACCTCGTCCTTAGCGGTGCCCTTGTCTACCTTGCCGTCAGCGCCGGCATCTCGTATAGCATCTATCGCTATTTGAACAGCTTCAAGATGAAGGCGAGCTCCGGGCTCGTCACGGCGGAAGTCGTACAATGGCGGCTCGATACACTACTCACCGTCAGCGGCCTCATCGGATATCTCATCGCCCAAGTGCTCGTCTGGCTCTCGTTCGAGGCCGTCGCCCCTTACATCGACCCGGTCATGCTCATCTTGAGCGCCCTTTGGCTCGTCCGCACCCCGCTCATCGAGATGTGGACGGCCATCAAAGAACTGATTGACATGGACACGGGCACGCCCTACAGCAACCAAATTCGGTTGACCGTACTCCAAGTCGCCCATCAGTTCGACGTCGACAAGACGTACGTCCGCACGACGAAGTCCGGCAACGTCTTGTTCCTTGAAATCGACCTCGTCGTTCCGCGCGACTACCCGTACGACACGATTGCCGACCAGGACAAGATTCGGCAACAGCTGTTCGACGCGCTCGCCTTCTTACCGTATGAGAAATGGCTGACCGTCTCGTTCACCCATGACAATCGTTGGGCGGAGTAAACCCTTAATCCTCGGTGTCCATTTGCGCAAGACCGGCTTCTAGTATCCGCTTTGTCCGTTTCATGGCTTTATACTCTTCTGTCGTCATCAATCGGACGAGTGACCATCCACCAAGCCACATGCCTAATTTAATGTAGCCTCTTGGGATTGGTACTTGTGACGAGTCGCAACATCTACGGTCACAAAATACGAGAATCGCCGTTTCATATTCTGCGCGGTAGTGACAATCAAACTTATGGTCTTTGACGAACTGTTCATGCCCGCAATGGCTACATCTCACAATCATGGGAAGTCACCTCGAATTCATCGATTTTAAGTCCCCTTAGTCATCTCAAAAAAGCGCTCATCGTTCAATTCCCGATTTCGACTTCTAAACCTGGTCAATTATTGTTTATCCCCCGAACATTTGAGGAATAGGCATACATCTTATGTTTTGGAGAAAGAAGGTGTCATCCTCGTGACTTGCCCGAAATGCGGAACGAAAACCCGCTCGCGAACGACTGCTTGTCCGACGTGTGGCCACCGCTCACGTCGCTATCGCTGGTTCGTCGTCCCATTTGCCATCGCCCTCATCGCGTTTATCGCCGTCGTCACGAACGCTTATTTCAAGGACAGTTCGCGTTCGGCCGACTCCCTTGCCGACAAAGTCCGCCTGAACGTGACCGACGACACCGTCTCGGCGGATGCGGCGACTCCCGCCGACCTCGACGCCCTGCAAGACAGCGTGTTCACGGTCAGTAACGGGACCGGTTTCTTAATCAGTCCGCAAGACGTCTTGACGGCCGCTTCGAACGTGGCCGGTTTGACGGATATCATCCTCGAACGGGACGGAAACGAGATCGCCGGGACGGTCGTCGGGCGAAACGACGCCATCGCCGTCATCCGTATCGAACAAGTCGACCTTACCCCGTTCTCATTCACCCAAGCGATCGCCGCAAACGACGAGGCGCTTTTGACGATGACGCCAAAAGACCGCCTTACTGGAACGGTCACGTTCAATGAGACTGGCTATTCACGGAATTTCGACTTGCCGCGTTACGCGATCGGCAGTCCGCTCCTTACCGAGAACGGGCGTGTGCTTGCCATCCATTTGCGTGAGATGACGTTACCGGTCATTTTGATTGAACAAGACGTCCAGTCGTTCCTCGAATCGGACACGCCGGCACCACCGACGGCCGAACTCGCACCGGTCGCGCCGATCTCTCCGCTACCAAAAGAGGCCCCTGTGACGGAAGCACCAGCTCCAGCTCCTGCACCAGCTCCAGCTCCTGCGCCGGCGGAAGAAACGCCGCTAGCACCCGAGACACCAGCTGAGCCCGAAGCACCGGCTGAACCAGCCGAACCGGCACCAGCTGTCGAGGAGCCCCCAGAAGCGACCCCGCCGCCTGAAGAGGAGGCACCAGCTGAACCGGCGCCACCTGAGGAACCGGTGACCGAACCTGAGCCGCCAGTGACCGAACCGCCGGCTGAACCAGAAACGCCGGTAACGGAACCGGCCGAACCGGTCGAGCCGGAAAAACCGGCGGCCGACACCGAGAAGCCGGTGAAAAAGCAGGACAACAAGCCAACCGATAAACCAAAAACCGAACCACCGGTAAAAGAAGACAAGCCGAAATCAGAAGAATCGAAAGAAGACCCAGCGGCATCGTCCGATGAGCCTGTCGACGAAGAAAGCACGCCTTCCGAATGACGGAAGACGTGCTTTTTCACGTGTCTTTGTTGAATTTTCGTTGCAAGTTGCCGAGCAGCCCACCGAGCAACAGCAGAATGATCGACAACATCCAAAACGGCATGACGTCCTGCAACAACCAGACGAGCAAGGCGCTAAATCCGATGACCGCGCCGAGCCAAACGATGTTTCCTTTTCCCATACCCTCACCTCAACCCCATCATAACACATCGATTCGGTGCGCCGTCGCCTGTGGCGGCAAGGAACGCGTCATCTTCTCGTCGTGTTCGACCCGGACGTGTTGGCCGATCGCGAGCGGCGGCTCATGCTCGAGCTCCTCTTCCAAATGAAAAACGATTCCGTCAAACGGCTCGGCTTCCGGCGATGGGGCGACGCGAATCTTAGCTTCCCCGATGTCGACGATATAGCCTGTGAACGTGGCCATCTTGACTCCCTCCTTCGTGTCGGATGTGTACACTTTTTCTTTTCCCATTTTTTGAAAAAACTCTACTCGTGATGCCGATTCACTTGTATAATAAAGCAACAATCCTAAACGTACGGAGGGACCCAGATGACGAAACACACCATCGACTTACACACCCCAGAATTTCAACGGACGTTCCTCGAGATGATGTTGCTTGAAGAATTAACGGAGACATATAACGCCGAGGCGATCGAGACGCTCGTCACGCGCGGCGAGACCCGGTTCCCGGACGACCCGTTCTTCCCGGCGATGCGCGCCTATCCGCTCATCCGCGAAGGCGAGTTCGACCAGGCGAAACAACAGCTCGACGCGGCGAGTGCGCTCGGCGACCATTACCTCATTCATTGCCTGCTCGGCGCGCTCAGCGACGACGCCGGCTTCACGTTCGAGGCTGAACAGCATTACCTTCGGGCCATCGAACGGTTTCCGAACGTCCCGATGACGCAGCGGGCCATCGCCATCCATTACTTCCACCGCAAGTTCTACGGGGAGGCCGGGCTCCATTTGATGCATTACGTCCGACTCACCGGATTCAATGAAGAGACGGTGCCGATGCTACTCGATTTCTTCCAAGTGTATGACGAGATCCCGCTCGAGATGAACGATGAGCTTTTAAAAGCCGCTATCGGCTACTTGAACGCGAACCCGCGCAATCCGCACGCCCATTCGCTCTACGCTTCGATTTGCAGCCACCGGGTCGACATGCTCGTCAAAGGCAAGCCCGATCAAGACACGCTCGATGACGAGACGATTCACATGTTGCTCGAAGTCGAAGAGCACGGCATGTGGAGCGCGACGTATGACGACAGCGAGGACCAGATGTTCCGCGCCATGTTCGCCGACTATGTCGACAACGTCATCTTACCGAACACGTCTAAGTTTTATGTCTATCGTCTTCGCCTTCGCTATTGGTACCACCGTCTCACGCACCGGGTGACGGGTGGATATGCGGATTCGTCGATGCGCTAACAAAACCCGCCTTCTGAGTGAAGGCGGGTTAGTTTGTTATTGGAATTTATGCATAATCAAATAGTCTTTGTTCACATACGCAGTTCTCGATAAGCCACTGACGGGAAAGACAACCAAAAAATAAATACCTGGTTCAACGGTCGTTTGTAGTGTTTGATAAGTGACACCATTTCCGCTCGTCGAAACAAACGGATCACTGAACGCAAGCGGTTCTTCGTTTAAATCATAAATCCCAAACGCAAAATAAGGAGAGATACGTGCATCACCAAATGCACCAAAGAAATCTAACTTCGTTCGTTTTTCTACATTGAAGACATAGATGTCAACATCATCAAGATTCGATGTCGTTCCGTGAATATACCCATCTGCATAACGTAGAAGATCGGATTTCATCCACTCGCCATTGGGTTCTTCTTCATACGTATCTCCTTTTCCAACTGGAATAGGAAGCGTAGGAACTTGAACCTCTTCTATAAATGCCGTGCGACGCGCATCAAGTAAACTAAGTTGACGAACTGGGACAGCGTAGTTCATGTTTTGAGAGTTTTCAAACATCCAAGTCACCACACCGACTACCTCACCATAAATATTCAGAAGCGGACCTCCTGAATTCCCATACGTTGTACTCGCATTGAACTGATAGTATTCAAACCCGTCTAGTACGACGCTATTATTGCTAATCATCCCCTCTGTAATTGTGTTGCTCACACCACGCGGACTCCCCAGCGCGTAAATTTTTTCTCCAGTCGCCACTCTAGTTCCATTCATTTTTAAAATCGGTGGTGCCGGAGCGATTCGTGAAATATCGAGAACGGCCAAATCCAATGTCTCATCATATCGTTTTATCACGTTTGTGCGTATGAACGATCCATTTGCAAATGACACTTTCGCTTCCACGTTCTCTTCACCTTGAAGGACATGGAAATTCGTCACAACTTCTCCTTTATTTACGACAAATCCACTTCCAGAAGAAACGACTTGTCCTCGATCATTTAACATCTCAATTAATGCTACAGATGGATTAGCCATTTTGAATAAATCAGTTGCGTTATACTTTCGTTTTGTAACCGTCACCGCAACATTTTGTTTAAGTTTCGTTCCTTTTACGGTAACTGTTACGGTTGTTTTACCGGCAGACTTTCCTGTGATTTTTCCATTCACAACGGTCGCCACTTTAGGATTTAGAGACTTCCATACATAGACAGGTTTCTTCACGCCAGACGCAGTAGCTTTTACCACCTTCGAAGCACTTGCCATCACTGTAACCGCTTTAGGAGTAACGGTTAGCTTTTGAGATGCATCAACCGGATGTGGAAAGACATTTAAAAATAAAACAATTATTAATGCGATACTAAGCCAACGTTTCATACATTTTCCTCCCCTCCTCAATTCAGTCTCATTATAAAAAAAGCAACAGACAAAAAGTTTTTTTCTTCGTGCGAAATGGAAATGTATTCCTTAAGATTTGATTACTCTTTTGTTCAATCCCGCGCTACTCTCAAACGGTAATTACTCCACGCAAAAAGGCACTTCGCAGTAACGAAGTACCTTACAAATTGAGTCATGTCCGCTTACTTCATAAACGGATGAATCGGTCCGCGCAACTCGAACGAGTAATCCTCGTGGTTGACGATGCCGACGACCTCGTCGCTCTCGAGCAGCTCCATCAAGAAGCCGGCCATCTCTTCGGCCGTATGGTACTTCTCGACGTTTTGGCTATAGTCGAAATTCTCCTCTTCCCGGGCCCGGCTCGCGAAACCGGTCTCGGTCGCTGCCGGCGCGAGCACTTTCGCCCGCAATTTGTCCCCATTGTTCATCAACTCACGGGCAAGTCCTTCCGTATAGGCGCTGACATAAAACTTCGTCGCACTGTACGTCACGCCTTTTTTCGCGATATGGTAGCCGACGACCGACGCGACGTTCAAAAGCGTCGCCCCTTCGACGTCATGGTAGTCGCGAACGTACAAGTTCGACAGCACCGTGAGCGCCTCAACGTTCAGACGGACCATGTTTTCCATCTTTCCGACCTCGGCGTCTTTCACGAAGTTCGAGTCCCCGAACCCAGCGTTGTTGATCCACGTCTCGATGTCGAGGTCGGCGAGCGACTCGTACAAGGCGTACACGTTCTCGCTATACGAGAGGTCGTTCGTCTTCAAGATGACGTCGCTATCCGGTGAGATCGACTTAATTTCTTTACGCAACTTCTCGAGTTCGTCTGTACGACGCGCGACGAGAACGAGCGACTTTCCTGCTTTCGCGAGTCGTTTCGCCGCCTCGTATCCGATTCCTGAGCTCGCACCTGTAATGACCGTATATTTCATATCGATTCCCCTTTTCATCTTAAAGTTCATTCTTTTCGGCAATTCCCGAAATGGATACCGGTCAATCTTTCGGACGTACAAAAAGCCGGCCGAAGACGGCTTTCGTCACGTATTGAACTTGCCAATCAACGTCTGGAGATCTCCAGTCATGTTGCCGAGCGATTCGGCGACCCCGTTCAACTCTTGAATCATCGCAAGCTGAGAGTCGCTCGTCTCTCCGACACTGCGCATCGTCGTCGCCATCTGTTCACTCTCGCTCGCGATTCCGAGCGCGGCCGTCGCAACTTGTTTCGTCGTCAAAGCGATCTCGCTCGACGCCTTTCGGATGTGGAGCGTGTTGTCGACCGACGTCTGCAGCTGCTGAACGATTTGACCGAATGCATGCGTCGCTTGTTCGAGTAATCTTGTGTTCACCTCGACACGCTTTGCACTCATTTCATGACGCGTCAGTACCGCATTCGACTGGACTTGAATCGATTCGATTAACCCGGCGATTTGCGTCGCCGACTGCTTCGATTGTTCGGCGAGCTTCCTTACCTCTTCGGCGACGACGGCGAATCCTTTTCCTTGTTCGCCGGCCCGGGCCGCTTCAATCGCGGCGTTCAAGGCGAGTAAGTTCGTCTGGTCGGTGATCGATTGGATGACCTCGGTGATTAGTGCGATCTCGTCCGACTGTTGCTTGAGCGTCGCGATCGACTCACCTGTGAGGCGTGTCTCGGTCTCGAGGGCGAGCACTTCCTGTTTCGCTTGCTGAATCGTCTCCCCGCCGTCCTCGGCGAGCTTCAGGCTAGTCGAGACGTCTTCACTGATCGTGCCGATGGAGCGCGCGATTTGGTCGACGCCTTCGTCCGCTGCGGCGACTGCCTTGGCGCTGCCGGTCGCCTCGCGCGCCTGTGCGACCGTCTCCTCGACGACCCGCTCAATCATCCGCGTCGTCTCTTCCGTCTGCGATGACATCTCTTCGGTGCTCGCATACAGCTCTTCTGACTGGGCCGTGATCTCTTGGGCGTTCCGGCTCACTTCGTCAATCAACTCGCGCAAGTTGAGTTTCATGCCGTTGAAGCCGACCATGAGTTGACCAATCTCGTCACGCGTCAGCGCCTCCAAGTCGTCTCGTGTCAAGTCGCCGCTCGCGACGACATCGACTTCTCTCGCGAGGAGACGAAGTGGCACGGTGACCATCCGTTGCAAGAAGTAGCCCGCTCCGAGCGTAAGGACGAGAATAAGGATAGCGACGCCGGCCGAATACAGAACAGCGCTCTCGCCAAGATTCTCGAGCTCGTCTTGTTTCGCGAGCATCGCCGCCTCCGACTCGGCTTGAAGCGTTTCACCGGTCTCGGTGATCGACTTCGTCACGTCTGGCATGAGTCGGAGCGTCAGTCGCTCGATGTCTTCCGCGTTCCCTGCATCCGCCGCTGCGATCGCTTGCGTCGCCAGCTCGTCATAGCCTGCCGCGTAAGCCAACAGACGTTCGAACTCGCTCCGTTCGTCGTCCGTCTTGGCCAGTCGCATCAACTCCTCGATCGCGGCTGTCTTCTCTGTCCCACCGCGTTCGATTTGTTCACGACGCTCGTCGTTTTGGTCGAGGATATAGCCGCGTACGCCGTACGCTTGCCGCGTCATGCCGAGCGACAAGTCATCGGCCGCCTTCATCTTCATGACGTCCTCGGCAATCATCGTCTTATACTGACTCGTCATGTTGTGAAGCGTCCACAGGTTATAGCCCATGCCAACCGTCACGAACAGGAGAATCAAGCCGATGCCACTGAATAGTTTTTGCGTTAACGATAGTGTTTTGAATCGTTTCATGTCGTTCGAGGAACGTGTCCTCTTCCACCTCTATTTCTCTTTTTTTGGAACTACATGGATTTTATCGGATGGTGCAAACGTTTTTCCAATGCTAGCACTACTTTTTGTTCGGATTGACCTATATTTTGATTTTCTGGTTCTCGAAATGGACAAAAAAACCGCAACGGACGTCCGCTGCGGTCTCCTCTTTATAGTTTGAACTGCGATACCCGGTTCGAGAGTTCGACCGCACGCTGTTCCGTCTCCTGCATCCGCTCTTGCACGTCGTTGAACCGTTCGACCGAGCGTTGGACCTTCTCCGAGATCGACTGCGTCCCGTCCGCCCCTTCCGTCACGGTCGTCGCGACTTCTTGGATGACACCGAGAATCGTATCGGTCATATGACGGAGCTGAAGCGCGTTCCCTTCGAACGTCTTCGCCGTCTCACCGAACACGGTCGCGTCCGCCTCGTACTGCGTCGCCGACGCCTCGAGCCGGTCGTAGTCTGACAAGACCGTCGTGTCGAGGAACGACAACATATCGGCCGAGCTCGTATTCAACCGTTCGACCGAGTCGATGACCGTGTTCGATACGTCTCGAATCTCGTTCACCGTCTGGCGTGAGTTCTCGGCGAGCTTCCGAATCTCCGAGGCGACGACGGCGAAACCGCGTCCCGCGTCCCCGGCCCGCGCCGCTTCGATGGAAGCGTTCAAGGCGAGCAAATTCGTCTGATCGGCGATGGCGAGGATCGCGGTCGTCAAGACGCGAATCTCTTCGACCGACTTCGCCCCCCGAATCGCCTCGTCGAGTTCGACCCGCTTCGCCTCGATGATCGCGGTCGCTTCCGTTTTTGATTGGATGGCCTGCGTGCGCATCGCATGGGCGCGCTGTTCGACATGTTGCGCCGTCTCGGCGCTGTCGTTCGACAGGTCGACGATTGAATCGATTGAACTGCCCATCTCTGTCGTCGATGCGCTCATCTCTTGCGAGGAAGCGGCCGTCTCTTCCATGCCGGCTGTCAGTTCTTCGACCGTGCCGGACGTCTCTTCCATGTAACGGCTGAGCTGCGTCACTTCGGCGGCGACTTCTTTCGACGAGACGAGGACGACTTTCGCCGTCTCGTCGACGTCAATCATGATGTCACGAAGCGAGGCGATGAACGTGTTGAACGAGCGGCTCACTTGTGCGATCTCGTCATTCGACGTGACCGGAATCGACATCGTCAAGTCACCGCCTTGCGTCGCGAGCTCGTCAAACTTCGTCTGAAGCGTCCGCATCGGCCGGATAATCGAACGGAGCAGGCTCAAGCCAAGGAAGAGGAGGAACGACACCGCGCCGATTGTCACGGCGATGAGGGCGATGAGCGACTGTTTGAACTCACGTTCCATAGCGGCACCGACCCGTACCGACCCTTCCGAGTTATAGGCGACAAGCGCCGTCAAACGCTGGGTGAAGTTGTCGTACGTCGCTTGGGACTGGGCGTCATAGTAAGATCGCGCCATCCCGTTGTTGCCGGACGTACTGAAGGTGAGCATGTTGTCGGACACTCGCTGATACATCTCCCATTGACGCGAGAAGTAGTCGAACAGTTCTTTGTCCGTCGCACTCGTCACCGTCGCCTCGTATTTCGGGGCAATTTCATTGATGCGAGCCCGGATGTCTTGCATCTTCGTCATGAGTTCGTCTTTCCCGGCCGCGTCCTCGGTGACGATATGCTCGAGTTCGAGCGCCCGATAATTCGCGGCGAGCGTGTTCAATTCATGAGCATAATCGAGTCCGCGGTTCCATACGTCGACGATTTCACCAGCCTGCTTGTTCGCATCGTTCAATGACACGAGCGAATAGCCGCCGACCCCGATGACCATGAGGAGCGACAGGAGGACGAGCCCCCATAGCTTCTGGCGAATCGTGAGCCCTTTCGTTTCCCCTTCCGTTTGACGTTGCCGCGCTTTGACCGGCCATTTGAGTGATGGCAATCGGAATGCAGGTTTTTTGCTCAGGCGACGTCTTACCCGTTGCACCGTCGCCGACCAACTTACTTTTCTCTTCATATGTAAAGTCCCCTCTCAAAACCAACGTTTCCTCCTATATCGACCGTTATCAGAAAACTTTGAAGACGATTGACCAACATTAAAAAAAGATGGCTGAACGTTCAGCCATCTTTCAACCCATTATTGGACGTTCAATACGGTCGTCGAGCCTTCGATCATCTTGATTTCCGTCCATTTGACGACGTTCTTGGCGAGCGGGTCGTTCGCGACCATGAAGTCGGCGAGCGCCTTTACCTGCATCGGGTCAATCGGTTGCTTCACGTTGTTCAAGCGGAAGCGCGTCACTTTGTTAAACGTATCCAAAAAGGCGATTTCGAGTTTTGTTTCAGTCATGGTTCATTCTCCTCCTTAAAGTGGGTGATTAGACGAGGTCGTATTCGCGGACGACGGCGAGGGTGAAATCTTCTTGAACGATCAACTCAAGCATGAGGTGACCGAACGACTCGGCCTCGTTCGCCGTGAGCGCCGCACGGATCGGGCCGAACCGTTGCGCTTTTTTCGTTGGTTTTAAACTTTCCAAGTTGTGATGCGTCGTCAAGACGAGCGTCGCTTTCTTTTCTGATAGCTGTGCCATGGGGGATGGCTCCTTTCGGGGGATGATTACAATTCAGAAGGGTAAGTGGAGTCCAAGCGCTCGAGCAGCTGAATCATGCGCTCAAGCCGTGTCTCGATCCGGTGGAGCAAATAGAGCGAGACGACGATCGGGAATCCGAGGTTCGAGATGAGTTCGGGCCAGCTCATGTGACCACCTGCTCATCGTGCCGTTTGCCGGCGGCGGGACGAGGGGGGATGCGCATAGAGGGTTCCTCCAATTTAGACCGTCACGTGGAACTCACGGGACACGACGTACGTGGCCGAGTCGACGGACAAGAGTCGCGTCACGAGATCACCGAACTGCTTGATCTCCGCCGTCTCCATCCGGGCGCCGAGTGGACCGAACCGGACGAGTTGCCGCTTGTCTTTCCCATCGACGACGCGTTTCGTGTCGAGGTAAAAAACGCTTGCGTATTCTCGGTAAATTGCCATATGTCTCACCTCCTTCGCCCCTATTAACCAAAGATGGTAGAAGTTTGCTCAATTTATTTGTTTTTGTGATTCAAGGACTATCGAACTATTTATTCTGAATATTAGTTCATTTCTCCTCATATGGCTTTGTGATTGAGTTTTCATACCTTTTAGGGTATTGTAAAAGACGTTGAACCGGCATTGAAAATCCGTCAATAGTCCCACGAATTCATTTCCCCACTTTCAAAAAACTTACAGTTAATGGTTTGAAAATGGGGTACAATACGAGGGAGGGCATTTTCAGAAATGACCAGTTTGATTTGAAGAAGGAGAGGAGATACCTTAGATGAACAGCTTAGACATCACACTCAACCCCCTTATTCCTTCCGCTCAACTCGACTTCGACCATACCGACCTGACATTTCGTGCGACCGAATGGGATACGTACCGTCCCGAACACGGGAAACCGTATCAGCTGAACAACCGGCATCTGAACGTCTACCCGCTCAAAGAATTGAGCCGGGCGTTTCACATCGCCGGCATCCCCCGCAGCCAGCAACAATTGATCAAATGGGAGACCGATGGCATCTTGCCGCCGACCCCGTTCACAATTGGACGCAAACGGTACTATACAGAAAATCAGATTCGGACCATCGTCGACATCGCATTGGAATGCGGACTGCGGCCGCGGACTCACGTCAAAAAGACGAACTTCTCGCAATTGGCCCATAACGAATTGTCGTACATACTCCAACTTGAACTCGCAGATGAATCACCGCAACCATGAGAAAGACCGCCTTCCGTGACATAAACAGGAAAGGCGGTCTTTATTGATTCATCGAAATGGCGCTCAAATATAAATCGAGAGAGGCCTCGGTTTCCGTTGCGACGAGGTCGATGAAGTCAGCATACTCTCCTGACGTATGAGCCCGGTCAAGCGCGTTGTAATAACTTAAGCGATTCTCGACCCGAATGAGAATCGGTGGATAACCCGATTTTATCAATTCCAAGTTGAGAAGCAATCGAGAAACACGACCGTTGCCATCGATGAACGGATGGATGCCGACAATTTTCCCATGCAAGAGCGCCCCCCGCTCGACAGGATGCAACGATGTCGCGTCTGTCTCATACCACTCCATGAGCCGTTCCATCTGTTCTGGAATCAAGTACGGGGCTGGTGGCACATGAGCCGTACCGGCAATGAACACTTGCTGGTCTCGGTACACGCCTGCGTAAGCATCATCGATTCCTTTTAAGACAAGACGATGCAAGTTTTTGATTTGCCATTCGCTAAGCGGTTCCTCGCGGCGAATGATGTCTTCCACATATAAAATCGCTTCTTGGTGGTTGATGACTTCTAAATGTTCACGCATCGTCTTCCCGCCGACCGTGATGCCTTCCAAGACGACTTTCGTCTCATTGATGGTCAACGTGTTCCCTTCAATCGCATTCGAGTTGTACGTCCATTCTAAAAATAATTTTTCACGTAGACTTTGGAGTGTGTACGTCGGCAATGGTCGATGGAGGTCCAATTGTTGTTTTTTATGAATCAGCTGCTCAAACATCATGACCTCCTTTCATCTCGTCTTATTCTTTTTATTATATGCTGAACAACCGACGCAAGTCGATTTCAACCACGCGCCACTACAAACCGACGAGGAGACATCGTCATCGACTCATAACTTCTCCCGCGCCGCTTCCGGCACGTCAGACGCCTCGACCTCATCGTATGATGTGACCGCTTCACCTTTCATATAGAGCATCAAAAAAGCGCCTTGACGTAATTCTTTCGCTGCCGTGAATGTGACGTCACGCGCCTCTCCGTCGTTCGTGTACGCCTCGGTCTCATAGACGTAACGACGGACGACCTCTCCCGAGTCGAGCGTCGTCTCTTCGACGTTCGTCACGTCCCCGACTTGAACATACGCGTTCTCTTTCCCGAGCCGATGCCAGTCGATGTTGATCAGCCCGACCGTCACGAGAACGAACGCGAGCGTAAACCCAATGATTTTCTTCATCTTCATTTCCTCCTTAACATACAGATTTTGTGAACCGTTTGACGGTCACGACATAGTACATCGCGTACACAGCCGAATAGACCGCCATCCAGACGACGACCGGTACGGTGAAGTCCATCGCGAACAGACGGGAGAACGCGACCAAGGCGACGCTCGCGTGGAGCAACCCAAGCACATATGGCGCCAAGAAGATGACGGCGACTTGATGCCGAATCGTCTGTTTGATGTCGCGTTTTGAAATCCCGACTTTACGCAACACCGCATACGTCGCCCGGTCCGCCTCAGCTTCGGTCATCGTCTTGAAATAGATGACGCTCCCGGTCGCGACGAGGAAGACGAGCCCGAGGAAACTGCCGACGAAGAGGAGCGCCCCGTTCACGGCCATCGTGTCGCGATACAAGTCCGTCGCGCTCGAGAAGCTCGGAAGTCCGGATAAGCGTTCCGACAATGCCGCCTGGTCTTTATAATCGGCGACTTTCACCGTGTGATACGCGACCGTGTCACTCTCGATCGCTTCATAGACGTCGTCCCGGGTGACGAGGAAGATGCCGCCGAACGTCATGACGTTGAGCGGGGTCGCTTCGACCCGCTCTTTGACAGGATACGTCGCGCCATCGACTTCGACTTGATTCATCTCATCATTGAACCGCTCATCATAGAACGGGTCGACGTGACGAGCGAGTCCGGCGTCGGCACGTCGATTCGTATCGCGTTGCCATACGCTCCATGAAGACACAAAAAGGGTTCGCCGCGGCGAACCCTCAGATTGTAGAAAAAGTCACGTTTCAGGCGAACTGAAACGTGACTTTTTCGTTTTCTGGCCTTGAGGCGCTCTGACCGAGCCACTTTTCAGGCGGGTTGGGCGTCCTTCCATGCCAAGCTTGCCATCTTCTTGAGATTGAGGGCGGCAAAGGGTAGCATCGTCTCCATGACGGGTTCTCTACCTCTCATTATAAAAAAGGGGCGCGGGTACGAAAAGAGGGATGGATGCGTGGACCGATCAAGGGCACGGCGAGACTTCTAGGGGAATAGCAAGCAAAGGGAGACCCAGCAGCGTTAAGCGATGCGGCTCCCTGCTTGCCCCCAGAAAAGCGAGCTGTGCCCGGTCGGACAAATAAAAAAACTGCAGACAATGTTTTGTCTACAGCCTGAGGGTTCGCCGCGGCGAACCCTTTTACGTGCTTTCATATGAACCGATCCAAGCTTCAAGCTCCTCGATCGGGAGCGGACGCGAGAAGTAGTAGCCTTGCATCTCGTCACACCCGAGCGCCTTCAGCGTCTGGCGCTGGCTCTCCGTCTCGATTCCTTCGCACACCGTTCGTAACTTCAACCCTTTGGCGAGCTCGATGATGGACTGAACGATGACGTTCCCGGTCGGGTCGCTCTCTGTCGCCTGGATGAACTGCCGGTCGAGCTTAATCTCGTGAATCGGATAGTGCTTCAAGTAGACGAACGCCGAGAAGCCGGTGCCGAAGTCGTCAATCGAGATAGAGAAGCCGACGTCCCGGAAGTCGATGAAGCGTTCGATGACGTGCAACTGGTTCTCCATGCCGACGCTCTCCGTGATCTCGAACGTCAAATACGTCGGACAGACGCCGATGTCGCGGACGATGTGCGCGAACTTGTCGACGACCCCGTCTGACAAGAAGTGACGGGCCGACAAGTTGAGCGCGAGCCGGTACTTGCGCCCCGCATCGTGCCACTCCTTCAACTGCCTGCAGGCGATGGTGAACATCTGTTCTTCGAGCGTGATGATGACGCCGGTCGATTCGGCGAGCGGGATGAAGTCGAGCGGCGGGACGAGTCCTTGTTCCGGATGTAGCCACCGCATGAGACCCTCAAACCCGTTCAACCGCCCGGTCGCCGCATCGATTTTCGGCTGATAGAAGAGCGTGAACTCGTTCAAGGCGATGCCTTTACGAAGATTCATCTCGAGCGTCAGTTCGGCCGCCGCCTTCTCCCCCATCTCCGGCTCATAAAACGTGACGATGCCACGTTGTACGTTGCCGCTCTCGGCGAGCCGCGTCGCATGAATCAACTCGAGCGTCGAATACGTCTTGTCCTCGATCGCGATGAAGGCGCTCATCGTCAAGACGACATCGAGCGCGCCTACGGCATACGCCTCTTTCGTCACCGTCTCCGCGAGCATGTCGGCGACCCCGAACGCTTTGATGCGGTCCCCGTAAGGCGTCCAAACCATGAAGCCGGACTGCGAGATGCGCGCAAGCATCGTCGGGTCGACGATGTGGCGAAGCCGGGCCGCGACGTCTTTGACGAGCGCGTCGGCCTTCTCGAGCCCGAGCGCGTCCTCGATCGCCCGGAACTTGTCGACCTTCAAATAGATGAGCGAGCCGAGACGGCCGTCCGCCTCTTCCCGGACGCGGTCGATGTGTTCGACGAACGCGTTCTCGTTCATGAGTCCCGTCAGCGCGTCCGTGTAAGCGAGACGCGTGACGTGTTCCTCGATCGATTGACGCTCGAGCCGGAGGTAGAGGATGGCGATGAAGTCCGATAACGTGCTGACGATGAGTTCCTCCATATACGTCCACGTCCGCGGGGCGAACGTCTCACAACAGATGACGCCTTTCGCGTACTCGTTCGCATAGATCGGCGCGTCGAGCATGGAGTAGATGCGCTGTCCTTCGACAAAGTATTGTTGATACAAATCCTTCACCCACGGGTGGCTACGTACATCGTCGAACGGGAGCACCCGGTTCGTGCGGAGCGCATCGAAATAAACCGGCGCGGCATCCCGATCGACGATCAAGTCCGGTTGGGTGTGCCCGACCTCTTTCGAATACGCGACTTGGCAACGGATGGACGCGTACGTGTCATCGAAGTGCCAAATCGAGACGGTGTCGACGTCGAGCATATCCGAGACGACTTGACACATGTAGCTGATCGCCTGATGGACCGTCGCTTCATTCACGTCCGGCATCCGTACGAGGTCGAACAGTTTCTCTTGATGTTTTCGATACGATTGTGCGGAAAAGTTCCCCTCGGTCATAAGTCCCCTACTCTCCTCATTAATCCTATCTTCATCATAGCATGAATACTTGGGAAGAATAGTTTCCAAAATTCAACAGAAAGTCAATTTCTGATTCACCCCTTTTACCTAATTCATCCCATTTCTACCTGTCAAAAAATATTGACCTCCTTTTCAACGGAATTGGCCTGTTTGAGTCCTTCCCCCCATTGCCTGCCAATTTCGAAACACCTTACAATATAACTGTATTGATTTTATCGAACCGTTACCTACGCCATCTACGAAGGAAGTGACTCCATGGATCATAAGTCCGGCCTCATGTACTCATTCGCCGCCATCGCCGCCGTAACCGTCCTCGTTCAGGCCGACGACGCCGCTGCCGCTAGCACACATACTGTTCGCGCTGGGGACACGCTTTGGTCAATCAGCCAGCAACACAACATCCCACTCGCGACACTGAAAACAGCGAACAACTTGACGTCTGACCGAATCGCAATCGGACAGACACTGAGACTTTCTGGTGCCGTGACGCTCGCACCTACAAACAACAACAACACGCAAGCGACCGCAAATCGTACGACGACCGCGAACTTGAACCTTCGGAACGGTGCCGGGACGACACATAGTGTCCTCCTCACAATTCCGCGCGGACAATCGCTCACTCCGCTCAAGACGAGTGGCTCTTGGACACAAGTGACGTATAATGGTCGCACAGGTTGGGTGCACAACGACTTTTTAAGCGCGGCACCCGCACAGCCGCCAACGCCGGCACCAGCTGCACCGGTCGTTACCCCGAGCTCAGCGACTACATCAAAGACGACCGCGAACTTGAACCTCCGTGCATCGAAATCAACGAGCGCACGCGTTCTGACAACAATCCCGAAAGGACAAAGCGTCTCCGTCTTGAAAGTTGAAGGCACATGGTCACAAGTTAAATACGGTTCGCAAACGGGCTTCGTTGCGAATACATATTTATCGAACACTGCCTCTACACCGACCCCGACAACGCCAGCTACACCAGCACCATCTCAACCGTCGCAAATCAAAGAAGAGAGTATCAACACTTTATACGTGACGACCGCAAACTTGAACATGCGCCAAGGCGCAGGCACCGGATTCGCCCTTGTCACGACGATCCCGAACGGTACGACCGTAACGGCAACGAAACAGAGTGGATCATGGGTGTATGTGACATATAACGGCAAGTCTGGTTACGTCAGCACCGGTTTCTTGAAACAGACGACGACCGCACCGAGCGCTCCAGTTGCACCTAACTTAGGAGATGCGGGGGCTGGTAATACGGATGTTGATTATATCGTTAACACACCATCACTTAACGTTCGCGCTTCGGCTACAACGAACTCAGCAGTCATCGGTAGTGTAAAAGCGGGGCAAACGCTTCGGGTAGTTCAGACTTCGAACGGGTGGCATCAAATTTACATCGGTAATACTACCGGTTTCGTATCCTCCTCATTTGTTCGTCAAGTTCAAAAAGGAAGTACGTCAAATCCAACATGGGTATCTGGATCATATGATTCTCACACGTTCGTAACCTCAGGATCCGTTGCTATCCGTTCTCAAGCGAATGACACAAGCTCTATCGTTGGATCCACACTTCGTGGTGGCTTATTAAATGTCATCGGAGAGACGGCGACTCACTACCGTGTAGCAGAAGGATTTATCGCAAAAGCTCACGTCACTCAAATTAGTGGTAAGTCAGCTCAGTCTACCCGCCTCGCGACAATCGCCGTCGCCCAGCGCTTCGTCGGCACACCTTACGTCTGGGCCTCGTCCAGTCCGGTCAATGGCGGTTTCGACTGCTCCGGCCTCATCTTCTATGCGTTCAACCAAGCGGGCGTCAACATCCCGCGCACGAACGTCGCCAACTATTGGGCCGGCGCCTACTTCGGCCCACAGTTGCCGAAATCGTTCACGCCGCAAGCGGGTGACCTCGTCTTCTTCGAGAACACGTACACGGCCGGTCCGTCCCACATGGGCATCATGATCAACGCGGACACGTTCATCCACGCCGGAACGTCCGGCCTCGGCTACAACCAAATCAGCAAAGAACCGTACTGGCAATCGCGCCTCATCGGTTATAAGCGTCCGTGACTTTCGTCGCACCTTGAAAACCCGACCTTAGTCGGGTTTTCTTTTCGATATGCAGGATTCCGTACCGAAGATGCGAAATGCGAGATAAGATAAGAAGAAAAAAGGAGGTGTCCGATGAGCCAAGATCGCTTCGCCAAAATCCCGTATCGGATTTATACGATGGGACTCGCCATCGCCTGCCTCATCGGCGTGCTCTCGTTCGGGCTTGGGCTCAGCTATTATTGGAAAGAAAAACATGCCGCCGTCGACCAAACGGTGACGAACTTGAACCACGCCGCCGACCTAGCGGGCGTCGAGGCCTATCTCGTCCTCCATCAGACGGCAAGGCTGTATGAGACGAACTCGGACCAACCGACGAATCTTCTCTCGTCCCCGTACCGGGAACGGGCGCTCCAGTACAACATCCAGCTCCGTGACGACTTCGAGACGGGCGTGAACGAACGGGAACGTGAGGCGCTCCTCGCCTTCTCGGAACGCCTCGAGGAGACGCTCGACGAAGCCCGCTTCGATATCGTCCCGTTCGATGTCATCGAGTCGATTGACCGGCGTTGGCTCTATCAGGGGCTCGAACGTACGGCGCAGGAGAACACCGCATACGAACTCGCGGACGCCGTCATGCGCATGCAGATGACGTTCGTCCAAAACGTGCCGAACTTAATCGCCGAGACACCGGACGCCGAGGCGCTCGAGATCGAGGTCGCCCCGCTCGCGAACGAGGCCCGCTTGATTGAAGACATCGTCGCAAGCGATCCGTCACTACGGACCCGCGCCGTCTCTGATTTAATCGAGAGCGCCCTCGCCCTCGGCCGGCTCGCGACGTCCGAGTCGACGCTCGAGGCCCGTTACGTCAACAGCACGAGTTTCTATGAAGACACGCATGACGTCCTGCGCTCGCTTCGCTCCTCGTCCGAGACGACGCTCGCCTCGGAAGGGAATCGCTACGGGGCGCTCGCCATCGCCGCGCTCCTGTTGACGATTCTCTTGTCGTTCGGCCTCCTTGCCGCCCTCTGCCTCACCCGGAAAGCGTACGCCCATGACCTCGACCATTTAAAGGCGCGGGCGCTCGCCATCGACCCGAGCACGGAGCCGGTCGAGGCGACGTTCCCGGTGAGCCATGACTTCCGCGGTATCGAGGACGAGCTCCGAGAGATTGCCGTGAGCGTCCATTCGACCGTCCACACGCTCGAGACACAGTCGACGGACTTGTTGCGCTATCACGAGCGCTGGTCGTCGCTCTTCTCCGAGACTGGCCTCGCCATCGCCCTCGTCGATGACGCGTACGATTTCCTCGAGCGAAACGATGTGTTCCGTCAGTTCTTCGGCGACCGCAACTTGTACGAAATCAACCAACTGTTCACCGAGACGGGACGTCGCTTGTTCCGCGAAGCGCTCGACGGTGTGACCGAGCACGGGACGAGCGCCCAGTTCATCCTGCATTTGAAAGGCGAGCACGTCCGCTTCTTGAACATGAAGATTATCCCGCTCAAACGCGGTGAGGCGTTGACGTATTACCTCATCCTTGAAGATGAGACCGAGCGCGTCGAACGGGAGCGGAAAGTCGACCGGCTCGTCCGGTTCGACATGGCGACGAACCTGTATAACGAGTACGGCTTCGTCCAGGCATGGGCGAAACAAGACATCGATGGGGCGTTCGTCGTCATCAAGCTGAACGACTTCCACCATCTCGTCGACTGGTATGACGCGACGTATGCGGACCTGCTCATGACCGAGTTCGCGCGCCACGTCGAGGACCGGCTCGCGAAGTACGCCCAGCACTTGTTCGGGCGCTACCGGGACGACACGCTCATGCTGTATGTCAAGGGCTTCGCCGCGGCAGACGAGCATGAACTGATGGAGCTGTTCCCGACCGAGCTCTTGATCAACGGCAAACGCCAGACCGTCCACGTCCAAATTGGGGCGACGCACACGACGCCGAACTATACGGACTGTCTGTTCGAGGCGACGAAGGCGCTCCAACATGCCAAAGAGACGCGAACCCCGTTCGTCTGGTACGACGCGAGCATCCTCGCCCAACTCCAATGGGCCGCATTGATTGAACAGGCGCTGCCGGATGCGATCTCAAAAGGTCAAATCACCGTCGCCTATCAGCCGCAAGTCGAGCTGAAGACGGGCAAGGTCGTCGGGGCCGAGGCGCTCGCGAGGTGGCATCACCCTGAGATTGGCCACGTCCCGCCGAACGAGTTCATCCGCATTGCCGAGCGGTCCGACCAAATCCTTTGGCTGTCGCACTCGATCCTCGACCAGGTCATCGATCAGCTCGTCGCATGGCGACAAACCCGGTTCTCCGACATCTCGTTGTCGTACAACTTATCCGCCCACTCGGTCGATCCGTCGATCGTCGCGAAACTGCGCGACCAAATCGAGGCGTACCCGTGGCTGCCGGACCGATTGAAAATCGAGTTGACCGAGTCGGCCGATATCATGTCGCACACGGGCGAACTCGACCGTCTCGAAGATATCGCCGACCTCGGCTACTGCCTGTCAATCGACGACTTCGGAACCGGATACGCCTCCTTCGAAGCGATTTGGCACTTGCCGATTCAAGAAGTGAAGATCGATCGCATGTACGTCAGCGGTAAGGCGAAAGACAGCACGTCGTTCCTCCGCGCCGTCTCCCGGTTCGCGAGCGAACAAAAACTCACCTCACTCGCCGAGGGCATCGAGACCGAAGAAGACTTGAACCGTATCCTCGCTGAAGGCGTCGAGCTCGGACAAGGCTATTACTACGCCCCGGCGCTGAAAGCGGACGCGTTCGAGGCGTGGGTCCATGAAAAAACAGGCCACCGTGAGTGACCTGTCGCTAGGCCTAGACCGGCTGACCATTCGTCAGTCGGTCTTTCGTTTGATTCTATTAAGGATTAGCTTCAAAATGATCAAGCTGAAGATGATCGGCAAGACGATTGGGAGCGACCCGCGCGGCAACAGCCCGAAGACGATGAACACCGTCATCCCGACCGTGAAGAATAGCTTGATACCCCGGTCCGTCGTGAACTTGTCCCAGCGCCAGACGAGCAAGAGCAGCGCGAGCGGCGGGAAGAAGAACGTCAGGAAAAAGAACGGCATGTTGCGCGTGTACCATGGACTCATCGATTCACCACCTCCTCATACAACGCCCTCGTCGCTTGTTCCGTCTCGAGGTTCAAGTAAATCGGTTTGCCGCTCCAATCGATGCGGATGACCGGTCCGACGTCCCGATTGATGAAGAGGAGCACGTCTTCTTTATAGATCGTGCGGAAGTTGCCGGTGAGACGTGATGATGTCGCCGACCCGTTCTGCCGGCGTTCGATGCCCGGGAACGACGTCAACGTGACGGCCGTCATATCGTCATATGGCACGGTCTGTCCGTACGCACCTTCGATGACGAGCGCCGATTCGGTGAGCGTCACCTCGGTCGGTTGCGAGAACCAAAACATGAGCCCCGGGATGACCGTCAACAGCAGCACGCTGACAATCGCGAGCGGGATGAGGCGTTTCTTCCCGCCCGGACGGAGCCGGCCCGACTCGTCGAAGATGTTCCCGTCATACTTCTGGGCGCGCCAAAGTGTGACGACGACGAACAAAAGTAGCGCGATGAAGAGCGGTTCGAGCGGTATGTTCAATCGGAGCGCTTCGATGGTGGCGATGAGGAGAAAGATGACCCCGATCCCGTACGCCATGATGCCGATGAGTCGGGCGACCGATTTGATGTCGACGCGAGCCTTTCGTTCCTGATTCATTGTGTTATAGCCGGAAATGAGGAAATGCCAGCCGAGTCGATGGACGGCAAAGCCGAGGAAGAACATGAGCAGTGCCGCGAGTACTAAAATCCACATAGATGAGACCTCCTGTCTTCTCTATTCTACGTGAAAACATACGTTTCGTTCCAACAATCGTCAGATGCACGCGAAACAGCGGTTCTCCCGTATACTGGTGGTAGAAACACAGAAGGAGGAATTCGATGTATCGCACGAAACAAGATTTCATCACGGATTGGACGAAATCATCGGCCGGCACGCTCGACGTGCTCCGCACCGTCACCGACGAGACGATCACGCAATCGATTGTCCCGGGGCACAACTCGCTCGGTTGGATCGGGTGGCACGTGACGACGGCACTCGGCTACTTCACGAACTTGCTCGGCTTCCGGTTGTCGGCACTGAAGTCGTTGACCCAACCGACCGCGGCGGGTGTGATCGCCGCTCAGTACGAACGCTATGCAAACGAAATCGCCGAGGCGGCCGAATCGTTCACCGAGTCATATCTTCTCGAAGAAGTGAACGTGCACGGCACGATGACCCCGCGCGGAGCCGTCCTCCGGATGATGCTCGACCATCAGACGCATCACCGCGGCCAGATGACGGTGCTGCTCCGGCAAGCCGGCCTCACTGTCCCCGGTGTCATGGGGCCGACGAAAGAACAGATGAACGCGTGACGACCCGCCCCCGGCGGGTCGTTGTCGTTTCACGAAAACAGGCTCGCCTTTTCCATCACGTTGTCGTTTTCCGTTCCCTCGAATCAGGAAAAGAAAGGAAGCGTTATGTGATTCGAAAGGAGGTCCGATATGCGCCGCTCCCCGTTCGCCGATGTCCCGTTCCGCACCGTCCTCACTGTCTTGTTCGCCCTCTCGTTCGTCGCCGTCGTGTTGCTCACGTTTTGGAGCGGCTATTATTGGAAAGAAAAAGCCGAGACGTCGCGCCAAGCCATCACGAACATGACGTACGCGAAAGACGTGTCCGGCGTCGAGAGCCATTTGATCCTTTATTATGTCGCCCGGCAGTATGAGATCGAACGTGCCGAGACGTTCACACTCGTCTCAGACCAATATCGGGATCAGGCGCTCGCCTTTAACCGCTCGCTCATCAACGACGTCCACGTCGGCCTCTCCGATCGGGAACGTGACGCCGTGCTCGCCTTCTCCGACAATATCGAGGCGGCGACGACGAGCATCGACACGGATTGGTTCCGGCTCGTGCCGTTCGATTTATTGAAGTCGCTCGACCGCCGTTGGATCTATGACGGGCTGCGCCAGACGAATCAAGACAGCTCGCTCTACGAGGCGACCGACGCCTTGCTCCGGCTCCAGATGGCGTACACGCGAAACATCGACCGCGTCTTCGTCGCCGACCCGGACACTGACCAACTCGCGGAGTTCGAAGCGTCACTCCTCCCGGAACAAGCCTTGTTGCAAAATCTCGTGCTCGATCGCCCGATTTTGTCAGACACGGTCGACGATCGCATCAATCAGGCGTTCACCGCACTCGACCAACTGTCGAACCCCGACGTCCCGTACGAGGCGCGCTACGTGAGCGCCATCGCCTTCTACGACCAGACCCAGCGTATGCTCGACGCCATCAGCGACAAGGCACTTGCGGCGCTCGAGACGGAACGACGTCAAGAACAGTCATTTTATGTGTTCACCTTGATTTTTGGCATGTTGACGCTCGCCTTGCTGTCGTACGGGTTCGTCCGCTATTATTACCGCTATCGGTTCGACTTGGTCCATCTGCAGGAACGCGCCCTCGCCATCGACCCGATGCTTGAACCCCCGGCCAACTCGTTCCCGGACCGGCACGATTTCGCACCGGTCGAACAGGAGTTGAAACGAATCGCTCGCGACATGTCGCTCACCGTCCGCCATCTCGAAGCGAAATCGTTCGAGCTCGCCGAAGTGCATGAGCGTTGGGCGTCCCTGTTCACGGAGACCGGGCTCGCCATCGCCTGGATTGACGATAAGTTCGAGATTATCGAACGCAACGACGTGTTCGAACGACTGCTCGGCAATCGGAACTTGTACGAGTTCACTCAGCTACTGACAGCGACCGGGCGCAAAATCTGGGAGGATGGCCTCGCCCACGTCAAACGGGAACAGCGGCCGAGCGAGTTCATCCTCTTCTTTGAAGAGACGCCGCGGCGCTACATGAGCGTCAAGCTGTTGCCGCTCGAGGTCGGCAATCACCGACATTACTACATCATTTTAGAGGATGTGACCGAGCGAATCGTCCGCGAGCAAGAAGTCGACCGGCTCGTCCGTTACGATGACGCGACCGGCCTGTTGAACGCGTACGGATTCGCTCAGACGTATCGAAAACGAGGGCTCACGGCGACGAACGGCGTGTTCCTCGTCTTCAAAGTGAACGACTATCAACACTTGTCCGACTGGTACGGAACGGCTTACGCGGAAGCGGCGCTCAAACGGCTCGTCTCCCGGCTCGAGGCCCGTCTGAAGAAATATGCGACGAGCCTGCTCGGACGTTACCGTGACAACACCCTCCTCCTCTACATTCAAGACTTGGACGCCGAAGACAAGGACGAGGTCGAGGACTTGTTCCCCCGTGACTGGGATGAGCGGACGCGACGCCAAGCGCTCGACAGCCAATGCGGGATGACGGTCGTCCGGATGCAGTCGTATGACGAGGCGTTGAAACAAGCGATGAACGCGCTGCAACTCGCCATCGAGCAACGGACCCGCTTCGTCTGGTACGACGCGGACGTGCTCCGGCAAGTCGAGCGGCTCGCCTTGATTGAGCGGACTCTGCCTGACGCCATAAAGAAACGCGCGATTCACGTCGCCTACCATCCGCAAATCGAGTTGAAGACGGGCGCCATCGTCGGGGCAGAGGCACTCGCCCGCTGGGACAGCGACACGCACGGGAAAATCAGTCCCGACGAGTTCATCCGCATCGCCGAGAAGTCGGATCAGATTTTATGGCTGTCGCTCAGCGTGTTGGAACAAGTGATTGAACAGTTGCTCCGTTGGCATGACACGTCGCTGTCGGCGCTCACCGTCTCCTACAACTTGTCCCCCCGTTGTCTCGACGCAGCGATCGTCGACTTGTTGACGGAGACGGCCGAGACGCATCCGTGGATCACCGACCGGCTCGTCATCGAGTTGACCGAGTCGAGCGACTTGTTGACGTACCCGACCGATTTGAGCCAGCTCGAGACGATTGCCCGAAACGGCTATCGCCTCTCCATCGACGACTTCGGGACCGGCTACGCGTCGTTCGAGGCGATTTGGCATCTTCCGATTCATGAAGTGAAAATCGACCGTATGTACGTCAGCGGCAAGGCGAAAGACTCGTTGTCGTTCCTGCGCGCCGTCGCCCGCTTCACACGGGAACAACGGCTCGTCCTCGTCGCCGAGGGAATCGAGACGAAACTTGAGTTGAAGCGGATGATTGAGGAAGGGGTCGAGATTGGGCAAGGGTATTACTTCACCGAACCGCTCGACGCCATGACGTTCACGGCGTGGGCAGAAGCACGCATACAAAAAGACGAGACCAGTTGAGGTCTCGTCTTTGTTCATTTCGACGTCGAAGGATTCACCTTCTGTTGCATCCGACCAACGCCCTCGTATTGAACGTCACGCGGGTCGCGGGCGAACTTCCATGCGTTGCGGGCGTCAATGAAGCGCTGTTGACGCATGCCGGCGAACGCTTCCGGTTTCAAGTTGACGAGTTCTTCCCACTCGGTGACGAGGATGGCGTAGTCTGCTCCGTCGAGCGCCTCTTCCACCGTGTCGGCTTGGCGGTAGTCCCACGTCGCGAGCGGGTCGTAGCCGATGACTTCGACTTCTTGCAGGAGCAGCTGCTGGGCGAGCGCGATGGACGGGGCGTCACGCATATCGTCCGTCCCCGGTTTGAAGGCGAGCCCGAGGAAGGCGACGCGCATGCCGCGGGTCACGTCGAGCTTCGACAACAAGTAACGGATTTGGGCGTCATTCGTCTCCGCAGCCGCCCGGATGACTGGTAAGTCGAGACCGTTCTCCTGCGCGACGTGAAGCAGCGCGGCCATATCTTTCGGGAAACACGATCCTCCGTACCCGAGCCCAGCGTTCAAGAACGAACGCCCGATGCGGGGGTCGAGCCCCATGCCGTCGGCGATCGTCGTGATGTCTGCACCGGCCTTGTCGGCGAGACGGGACAAGTCGTTGATGAAGCTGATTTTCGTCGCGAGGAACGCGTTCGAGGCGTACTTGATGAACTCGGCGTTAATCGGTGATGTGCAGACGAGCGGGACGCCGAGGCGGCCGTAAATGCCCGCGAGTTCTTCACACATCTCGAGGTCATCGCTGCCGATGACGACGCGATGTGGTTTCAATACGTCCGCCAAGGCGCGTCCTTCCTGTAAGAATTCCGGCACGATGGCGAACGTGTGCGCCGGATACATCACCTTCAAGACGTTCGTCGTCCCCGGCGGCACCGTGCTCCGGATGATGATCTTTTGCGGTGTCTTGAACGCGGCGAGCGCCGCTTCGATGTATGACAAGTCACAGCTGCCATCTTCGCGGCTCGGCGTCCCGACGGCGAGAATGACGTAGTCGGCACCTGACGCGAGCCCGACATCGTCCGTCCACGTGATCGCGTCTTTATATTCAGAGAGCACTTCGGCCATACCCGGTTCGTGGAACGGGACCGTGCCGCCTTTCAACTGCTCGAGTTTTGGTATGTGTTTCTCGACGCCGATGACCTCGTGCCCCGCTTTCGCGAGTCCGCACAACGTGGCCAATCCGACGTAGCCTAAACCAATGATTCCAAATTTCACGCTAGTTCCTCCTTCGGTATGCTCCCTTCAACAGTAGCGAAAAGCCGGGATGAAGGGAAGGCAATAACGCGCTCGAATGTTCTTTCGGGACTGACTTTTTTCATTTGGTAGGGTGACGGGTCGTCTCGGAAGTGCGCGCTGGCGCAGGGAAGTGCTATAATGGGTCAAAATGATGCTAGAAAGGACTAACCGCATGGGCTTACTCGCTTTCTTTTTGGTTACACTCTTCATCTATTATTGGTTTCCGGTCCGGGGGGGACTGAAAACCTTCCTTCTCATCTTGATCATGGTGAGCGGTTGGCTCTCCATCTTCGAAATCGTCTCCATTTTGGAAGCCCGTCCATGGGTGGCCGCCCCATTACTTCTCATCATCGGTCTCATCGTTTGGAAGTGGCGCAGAGATCGCAATCGGCAAGAGAAGAGCGTTTGACGACCGTCAAATGCTTTTTTTAATGTATTCTCTTTCTTTACCAAAATTCCCTTGCAAAAAGACGTATTCATTCTAGTATCGTGACGTCTTTCACAAGTTTTTAAAACATATAGGAATCAGTTTAAACGGTGCTATCATACAAGCATCTTTCATTTTTATTCCATACGAAGGGGACCTTTTTATGCAATTTTATTTGCTCGACTTGGCACCATGGATTGAACCGCTCGCACAGTTCGTCTTTTGGTACCCGTTTTTCATGGCGCCGTCTTGTTCAGCTTGACGCGTGAACAAGAGAAACCGCTCGATTTGAACGAGCGCGAATGGCCGCTCATCAGCATCCTCGTCCCATGTTACAACGAGGAAGAGACGTTGAAGAGACGATTACAGATTTTACGAACGGGAAAGCCCATATCGGGCATAGCCCGCCTTTAGGCATGGGATGAGAGTGAGTTCGGATGTTTTTACATCC
>NZ_JACSMC010000036.1:0-26459 GCF_018618435.1 Exiguobacterium sp. s150
AAACAGAAATGGACTGCGCTCGCACAAGCACTTCAGAATCCCACTCATCCCGAAGGGTGAGCTTGCGGCTTTAGCCGTGGGAGTGTCAAATATCTCGATCGCCTGACGTATCCAAACCTTGAAATCATCGCCGTCAATGACGGCAGCTCGGACCGAACCGGCGACCTCTTGATCGGGCTCGCCGACAAGCACGATCGGCTCCGGGTCATCGACTGCCATGAGAACCGCGGCAAGGCGAACGCCCTCCACATGGCCGCCCACTCCGAATACTTGCTCTGTGTCGATTCGGACGCGTTCCTCGACGAAGAAGCCCCGTACCAGCTCGTCCGCCACTTCCTAGAAGGCGGCGAACGGGTCGGTGCCGTCACCGGCAACCCGCGCATCCGTAACCGCGACACGCTTCTCAGCCGGATGCAAATCGTCGAGTACGCCTCGATTATCGGATCGATTAAGCGCACGCAGCGCGTCATGGGGAAAATCATGACCGTCTCTGGCGTCATCGTCATGTTCCGCAAAAAAGCGCTCCTCACGGTCGGGCTGTGAGACCGGGACATGATCACCGAGGACATCGCCGTCTCGTGGAAGCTCCAAAAGAAATTTTGGGACAGCCGCTACGAGCCGCGCGCCATCTGCTGAATGCTCGTCCCGGAATCACTGTCGGACATTTGGAAGCAGCGGGTCCGTTGGTCGCAAGGCGGGCAAGAAGTCGTCTTGCGTCACTTCGACATCTTCAAAGACTGGCGCCAACGCCGCATCTGGCCCGTCTATATCGAACAAGTCATCAGCGTCCTCTGGGCGTATGCGTGGCTCGTCGTCACGATTTACTTGTTCGTGACGGCCGACACGGTACAACAGATGCTCGTCTGGTTCACGTACAACTCGTTCGCGCTCGTCTTGATTAGCCACATCCAGTTGCTCATCTCGCTTTGGAACGATGCGCGGTACGATAACGTCTTCCGCTATTACGTCTGGGCCGCCTGGTACCCGGTCATCTATTGGATGCTCAACACATTCGTCGTCATCGCGGCGACGCCGCGGGCCATCCGCTCGACAGTGAAAGGAGGCTATGCGACATGGAACTCTCCAGATCGCGGCACGAGACGGAGCAGCTTATAGGTCAAGACGTCCTCGTCAAGACGAAGCGCTCCTTCATCCGAAAAAGTATCGAAGTTTTCTTGACGCTCGTATTTTGGGCGTATACGTTCGTCGTCAGCTGGTTCTTCCTCAGTGCGGCGCTCGGTCAAAACGACCGCTACATCGCCACGCTCAAGACCGCGTTGAACGTCACGAACGCCGACATCCGTGGGCTGCTCGCCTTCGGTGTCCTGTCACTCCTCGCCTCGGCGCTCATCTTGTTCGTCTGGCGCACGTACAATTAAGAAACGCTATGGCTCACTCAGACGCCGTAAGCCCCCGACCCCGACGACGACGGAGGAATTCATAGCGCTCGGATTGATTGATGAGTCGGAAATCGTGCGCCTACAGACCGAGAAAGCCATCGTCTTCACCGATAACCCGGTAAAGGAGTTGACGAAGTGAGCAAAGTCTTTAAACTCCTCCTCGCCCTTGTCATCATCGCCGGGGTGACGTGGAAAGTGAACGACGTCACCTCGAAGCGGCCGGATACGCCGGACCCGATGCTCGTCGCGAAAGACGGCGTCTGCCTCGGGCTCAACTATCACCGTGTCAAAAAGCCACACGCATGGAACAAGACCGTCGAGACGTTGACCGGGTCGGACGACTTGAAACGGTATAACGTCTACGCCGACGAGTTCCAAGAGCAGATTCGTTGGATGAAGCAAGCCGGCGTCCATTTCGCCACGCTCGGTGAAATCGAAGGATACGTGCGCGGCGAAGCGATTCCTGAGAAGTGCGTCTGGCTCTCGTTCGATGACGTCGACCATACCGTCTACGAGAACGCCTTCCCCGTCCTCCGTGAAGAAGGCGTCCCGTTCACGTTGTTCGTCATCACCGGCCACGTCGGCGAGACGTTCCAAAACTTGAACCTCGCTCCGTGGCATGAGTTAGAAGCGATGAAAGACAGCGGACTCGCCGATTTCGGATCGCACACGAACGATATGCATTACATCGAGGACGGGATGGCCGTCTTCCTTGACCCGGCGAACCACGACGCGTTCAAACGCGACCTCGAGGCGAGCCGGGCCGCCTTGAACGAACAGCTCGGGATTGACGCGACCGCCATCGCCGAGTCGGCCGGGTTCACCGATGCGTTCATCTTGAGCCCGAACCCGATCACGAACGACAACGCCCCATACTTCATCGACCGTTACTTACTCGACAAACACGTCTTCGACGAGTTCGTCAAACCGTACCTGTCACGCGAAACACGCCATGCCGGCGTGTTTTTTTCATGAGCTCGTTCGTTCCCTTTCATTTTGAATCGAACGTGGAAAAGACGAGTAGACTATGGAAGCGAGGGATACGGATGACCGTCATGACATGGATCATCGCCGCCTGTGTCGCGGCCACGCTGAGCGTGATCTTCATTTGGCTCGCCGAAGAGCCCGTCGAACGCATCAAACTGCAAGTGTTCGCCACCCTCCTCTGTCTCCTCCTCATCGGCTTGAGCACGTATACGTTCGAACTTGAACGGGAGTCGCGCGACGCCTCGAACGCGCGCGTGATGACGGAGACGGACTACGCGGAACGGCTGCTCGCCTTAGAGGAAGAACATGCCGACGACTTGGCGTGGCAAGCGATTCAAATCGAGCGCGACGTGACCGAGAAGCTCGAGGCCCGCTACGCCGCCCGCGAGGACACGATGAAAGACAACCTGTTCTTGAAGGTGATTGATTTAGAAGACGTCATCAAGGTGCAGCGCGGTGAGATTTATGCCCTCGAGGACCGGCTCCGTGAGGCCGAGGCGATGAACGAGGCGCTCACGCTCGCCCTCGCGGACGCCGAGCGCTTGATGGACACAACGCCCGACGAAACGGAAGACATCGTCTTTTTTGAGACGTACGGCTCGTGCGAGGACTTGAACGCGATTTATCCGGAAGGCGTCCCGCTCGAACACGACGCCTATCTCCTCACGTTCGACACCGATCTCGACGGCATCGCCTGTGGACAAAACGACACCCGCTGAGCAATCAGCGGGTGTCGTTCACTCAGCCGGCACGTCGACGACGTCACCCGCTTGGATGTCTTTGTTCAAGACGCGTTCCATCTCATCGAGGCTGAACGCATCGAGCAACTTGATGCCGTTCACGTAAACGGTCGGGACATATTCGACGCCGAGGTCACGTGTGTAGAGCCGCGCGTTTTGGATGCTTTCGTCAATCTGCGGCGCGAGGAGCAGCTCAGCGTCCACGTCGAACAAGGCAGCGAGCCGATGGACGTACGCCTCGGTCCCAAAGTCGTCCGTTCCCGAGTCCATCCCGATTTGGCGCTGAAGCGCGTAATAGCGGTCCGGCATCAACCGTTCGGCGTTCGCGTCGACGCTCGCGAGCCGTTGCGACCGTTCGTTCAACAAGGCGAGCGCCTGTCCTTTGAACGACACCTTCCCCGTCTCAATCCACCGCGCCTCGATCTCCGGCAAGACGCTCTCCATCCACTTCTTGCACCACGGGCAACTGTAGTCGAAGACGAAGACGATCTCGTCGGCCCCGTCCCCGAGCTTCACTTTCTCGTCGAGCGGGAGCGCGTACTCGACGTACGTGAACGTCTCGGTCGCATCACCCGCCTCGCTCGTCGTACAGGCGGAAAGTAGAAATATCAGTCCAATCATAAGAAATCCTAGCCGTTTCATAAAAAACCTCCTCTTGTTCAATATTTCACATAAGTAGTTATACCATGCCCCCGCCCAAACCTCGAGTGACGTTCTTGCGACAATTGTCCGGTCAGACGAAAAGAAGCGTCCCGACGCGTGTCAGGCCCGCTCCATGATGACGTCTCGATTCAGCCGTCCGATCTCGATGAACCCGTGCCGTTCATAAAATGCAATCGCCCGGGCGTTATCGGCCTCGACGTGAAGCCGGACGACATGTTTCGCGGTCCGCCTCATCTCATCAAACAAGGCGTTCAACAGCGTGTGCCCGCTCCCGCGCGGAGCCTCCGGCAACACGCAAACATGGCTGATGAACGCGACGTCCGCGTCCATGTACGCCGACAATAAGCCGACGAGCCGGCCGTCTTCCCATAGCTCGAACGACGTCGCCCGGTCGTGCAGTTTCGCGGCGTACGCCTTTAAGTCGACCCGCTCGGACAGTTTTGTCGGGAACAAGCCGTCACACGCCTCGAGATGGGCCACGTAGTCGGCGACCGACCCGCGACCGAGCGTGATCATACGTCCTCCAATACGGCGACACCGAACCCGTCCCGGCCGAACGCGTTACCGTTATAGAGCAGATAGTGGCGCCCCTTCATCGTGAACACGTGCGGATAGCATTCCATATCGGCGTCCCAGCCGTCATCGCTCCGCTCGAAGCCGAGCGCCGCATCGTCCCGCGTCCAGTCGACGAGGTCGTCGGAGTAGGCGTAGCCGAGCCGATAGCCGCGCGTCGGATCGGTCCGGAAACCGAACGTGTCGCGGAAACAAAACACCATATGATAGCGACCGCCCGCCTCGAACACGGTCGGGAGCGCCTGGCTCTCGTCGGAGATCGCGTCCGGCACGACCCGACCGTGCCGCGTGAACGTCTGGCCGTCCGCGGACGTGGCGAGGGCGATTTTATACGTCCGCTCTGCCACCCCGTCCGGACCTTCTTTCCACGTCGTCCCGTAAATGTAATACATGTAGTGTCGTTCCCGGCTGAAGACGAACGGGTCGCCGACGAGGAACGGTTCATCCACGCTCGCCGACAAGATCGGTCCGTCTCCGAGCCGCTCGAACGTGACACCGTCGTCATGGCTGACCGAGAGGCCAATTCCCGTCTCGACCGACACCGACTCACGCCGGCTCCAGCCGCTCGTGTAGCCGTACAAGGCGTCCTCTGTCCGGGTGACGTGAAACGGAAAGATCCCGTCCTCGTCGAACGTGCCGAGCTTGCCGAGCGGGATGACCGGCTCCCTCGAGACGTGAATCACGTCGAAGTCGGGCGTCATGTCGACGTAGCGGACGTGGCTCTTGAATAGGTTTCCATCTCGCTCGCGGGTCGAGAAGTAGATGCGGACGAAGTCGTCAAACACGAGCGCCTGCGGCGACTGCGCGAACGCCGAATAGTCCCCGAAAAAGCCGTACGGCTCCGGGTCGAAGATGTGTCCGAGCTTCTTCCATCTCATGTCGTCCCCTCCTTCCGTTCGGCGATGCCGAAACCGGCCCGTCCGACCTCGTTGCCGAGGTAGAGCAGATAGCGTTTCCCATTCACAGTGAACGTATGCGGATAGGCGACCATCTCGTCGTCAAACCCTGCTTCGGCGCGCGTGAACTTCATGACCGCGTCATCCCGCGTCCAGTGGAGGAGGTCCGGCGACGAGGCATATCCGAGCCGATACGTCCGCTCCGGGTTCTTCCGATAGTCGGTCGCGTCCCGGTAACAGAAGAACATGTGATAGCGCCCGTCCTCAAAAAACACGTCCGGGCTCGCCTGTGCCTCGTCCGGGAGCACGCTGTCGATCAAGTCCCGGTGCTGCTTCTCCCACGTCACGCCGTCGGTCGACGTGGCGAGCCGAATCTTATACACGGGCTCCGGGCGGTCTCCATCGAGAATCCATTCGCGTCCGGCGATATAGAACAAATACCAGGTGTCACCGAAGCGCCGAATCTTCGGCCCGCTCAAGATGAACGGCTCGTCGAGCGTATAGGAGAGGATCGGGCCCGGCCCGACGCGTTCGAACGTCTGACCGCCGTCCCGGCTGACGGCTTTGCCGATATTGACGTTGAACGGCACGGACACGGTACGCGTCCAGCCCCCGTAATAGGCGTGCACCTCGTCCCCGACGTCAATCGCCGAGAACGGATAGACGCCGAACTCGTCGAACGTCCCTCGCGCCCCGAGCTCGAGCACCGGACGCTCGCTCACCCGAAGGATGCGGAAGTCCTGCTTGTCGACGTCGACGTACCCGCTATAGCTGACGTAACGCCCGTCAACCGGCTTCGGCCGACAGCTGAAATAGATGCGCACATACGTGTCGCGCTCGAGGACGGATGGCGCCTGTGCGAACGCATCCATCCAGTCGAGGGCGGCGTCACGCGCCGGGCTGAACAACAGCCGGCGCTTCTCCCATTCGAACGTCTTCACCGTCTCCATGTCGGTCACCCTTTCGCGTACATCGTCTCATAGTACGATGCGTATTCGCCCGAGACGATCCGGTCGACCCAGTCGGGATGGGTGACGTACCAGTCGATCGTCTCATGCAAGCCTTGCTCGAACGTGTAACGCGGACGCCAGCCGAGCTCGGTCGTGATTTTCGTGTTGTCGATCGCGTAGCGGCGGTCGTGCCCCGGCCGGTCAGCGACGAACGTGATTTGCGAATCGTCACGCCCGAGCTGTGCCAAGATGAGCCGGACGATCGTCAAATTCGTCATCTCGTTGTTGCCGCCGATGTTGTACACCTCGCCGTCCCGCCCCTTCTCGGCGACCGTCCAGATGGCGTGGCAATGGTCGCGCACGTGGAGCCAGTCGCGAATCTGTTGCCCGTCCCCGTATACCGGGAGCGACTCGCCGCGCTCGGCGCGATGAATCATGAGCGGGATGAGCTTCTCCGGGAACTGATACGGGCCGTAGTTGTTGCTACAGCGCGTGATGTTGACCGGCAGGCCGTACGTCTCGTGATAGGCGCGCACGATCAAGTCCGAGCTCGCCTTCGACGCCGAGTATGGGCTGTTCGGGGCGAGCGGCGTCGCCTCGGTGAAATAGCCTTCCGCCCCGAGCGTGCCGTACACCTCATCCGTCGAGACGTGGATGAACTTCACCCCTTCCGAATAGTCGCGGGAATGCTTGTCGTCCGGGGCTAGGTTCCAGTACCGTTTCGCCGCCTCGAGCAACACTTGCGTCCCGAGCACGTTCGTCGTCAAGAACACGTCCGGCTCGAGGATGCTCCGGTCGACGTGCGACTCGGCCGCGAAGTGGACGACCCGGGTGACGTCATAGTCGCGGAACACCGCCTCGACCGTCGCCTTGTCCCGAATGTCACCTTTGACGAAGACGTAGCGGGGGTCGTCAATCCCGTGGAGCGTCTCGAGGTTCCCGGCGTACGTGAGGGCGTCAAGGTTGATGATGCGCCACGACGCGTCGGCCAGAAGCATCTTTATGAAGTTTGATCCGATGAACCCGGCTCCGCCAGTTACGAGTAAAGTCTTCATGTTCTTCACGCTCCTCTTCTAAAAGGGATAGGATGTACTGTCCATAGTCGGTCATCTTCAACGTCTGTCCGATATCGCGCAACTGGCCCGATGTGATGAAGCCGCGGCGCCAGGCGATCTCCTCGAGGCAGGCGATATAGTAGCCTTGCCGCTCCTGTACCGTCTGGACGAACACGGACGCCTTGATCATCCCTTCTGGCGTCCCCGTGTCGAGCCACGCCATACCGCGTCCGAACAAGACGACGTTCAAGTCGCCCGCCTCGAGATACATCTGATTGATCGATGTGATTTCGAGCTCGCCGCGCGGCGACGGCTCGACCCGTTTCGCATATTCGACGACGCGGTTGTCGTAGAAGTAGAGGCCCGGGACGGCGTAGTTCGACTTCGGCTGGGCCGGCTTCTCCTCGATTGACAAGACGCGGCGGTTCGCGTCGAACTCGACGACACCGAACGCGCGGGGGTCTTTCACCGGGTAGCCGAACACGGTCGCCCCTTGCGTGCGCCCTTTCGCGTCCCTGAGGAAGCTCGTCAAGTCGGGCCCGTAAAAGACGTTATCGCCGAGGATGAGACAGACCGAGTCGTCGCCGATGAAGTCCTCCCCGAGCAGGAAGGCGTCGGCGAGCCCGACCGGCTTCTCTTGTACCTTGTACGTGATCGACACGCCGAGCTGGTGGCCGTCGCCGAACAAACGCTCATAGCCGGCGATGTCTTTCGGGGTCGAGATGAGCAGGATGTCTTGGATGCCGGCGAGCATCAACACCGACATCGGGTAGTAGATGAGCGGCTTGTCGTAAATCGGGAGCAGCTGTTTCGATACGGCTTTCGTCATCGGGTAGAGCCGGGTGCCGTTGCCGCCGGCCAAAATGATGCCTTTCATAATCGATTCCCTCCTTCGATGATCACGTCACAAATCCGGTCGACCATCTCGAGCGTCAAGTCCGGATAGAGCGGCAGCGTCAAGATGCGGTCCGACACGTACTTCGCGTTCGGGACGTGCGCCGTGAACGCGTAACAGGCAAAGTCGGTGACGAGCGGATAGAAGTATTTCCGGGCGAAGATGCCGTTGTCGGCGAGCCAGGCCATCATCTCGTCCCGGCGGCGCCGATCGCCTTTGAACAGCACCGGATAATACGCGTAGTTCGATTCCGTCTCGTCGGCACGCCGGTTCAACCGGAGCGTCGGGACGTCCTTGAGCCGCTCGTCATAACGTTCGACGATGGCGCGGCGCTTGGCGATGTCGTCCTCGAGACGGGGAAGATTGCAGCGGCCCATCGCCGCCTGAAACTCGTTCATCTTGGCGTTCCCGCCGACCGCCTCGACCGACTCGGGACCGGTGATGCCGAAGTTGACGGCGAGGTCGATGTCCGCCTTGAGCGAATCGTCGCGATAGGCGAGCGCGCCGCCTTCGATCGTATGGAACACTTTCGTGGCGTGGAAACTGAACATGTTCATGTCCCCATATGTGGCGATGCCGCGGCCCTCATGGACGACGCCGAACGCATGGGCCGCGTCATAGAGCACTTTCAGCCCGTGTCGCTTGGCGATGCGGTCAATCGCCTCGACGTGGCAGACGTTGCCGTACACATGGACCGGGAGAATCGCGGTCGTCTTGTCGGTGATGAGCGCCTCGAGCTTCGTAACGTCAATCGTATAGTCAATCGGGTTGATGTCACAGAACACCGGCGTGATGCCTTTTCGAACGAGCGCGTGCGTCGTCGAGGCGAACGTGAACGGGGTCGTGATGACCTCGCCTGAGAGGCCGAGCACGTCAATCGCCGTCTCGAGCGCCAAGTGCCCGTTCGTTAGCAACGAGACGTGCGGGACGTCGAGGACGTCCGTCAGCTCCGACTCAAGCGTTCGCACGTGCTCGCCGTTGTTGCTGAGCCAGCGCGACTCCCAGAGCGGCCGAATCATGTCGACGTACGCCTCGAACTCGGGCATCGACGGCCGCGTCACTTGAATCGGTGGGGCCAGGTCATGTTTAGGTAGATTCATCTCATTTCCCTCCTTTGTCAGACGAGCGTATAAGCGTCGAGCAACTGACGGACGTCCCGTCTCGCGTTGTACATGAGAACGTCGATGATTGATAAGTTCGGGACGAACGGATGACCTGCTTGTCGGTACGTCACGGGCTGCATCTCGATAAAGTCGAGCTGGACACCTTCCGAAGCGAAACGTTCCTTGTTATAGAGGCCACGCCCACCAATCGCGTTGATGTAATGGTCGGCTCCGAGGTGATGGCACAGGTCGAGGACGAGGTCGCCGCATCGTTTCGACTTGTCGTTTTCGAGCGACGAGGCGTAAAGGAGTGGCGTATCGAGCCCGAGGAAGTTGCGCATCTCGGTCAGCTGTTTGCCGAGGTAGACGGCGACGTTTCGTTCGTCGTCGCGGATGAGGCGGGTGACGAGCGGCATGACGTCGGCGTACGACGGGGCTTTCTTGTACGCATGTTCGAGCAGCCGGAGCTGATAACGCTCATTTTGCACGTCGATCCGTCGCTCGTGCGCCCGAATCGTGCGGTGTTGCGACATGTGGTCAATCGTCATATGAATCGGCTTCGCCTTCCCGTCGAGGAGAATCTGATTCTTGTGAATCCAGCCGTGCTTGATGAACTGGACGTCGTCGAGGATGACGAACGCGTCGACGGCCGCCATGAGCTGAAAGTAGCCGAGGTATGGAAAGTAGTACGGTTGCATGATGGCCAATCTCATCCGTCTCACCCCTTACGCGAATTGACGTTCCCGGAGGCGGATGAGCCATTCGGTCACGAGCGGTTGCTTGACCATGAGATAGGGACGGATGCGGTCCTTCCCGACGAAGCGGTCGAGGTAGCGGTCATAGCGTGGCGACTTCAACGCGGCATGGTCGCGTCTCAGGCGGTGCAGCCCGACCTCGAACGAGATGCGGGACAGCTCGAGCTCCTCGTGGAATTTCCCTTCCGTATAGGTGTCGAACGTGTCGAGGAAACGGATGAACGCCTCGTGGCGCTTGATGTCACGCTCGCGGTTCCCTTCGTTCCAAATCGTCGTCGCCGATCCGGCGACCCCGTAGCGATAGACGCTCATCGCTTCCGGCATATAGTAGGCGTATCCTTTGCTCGCCACGTACAGCTTCATCGAGCCGTCACTCGCCGGCGTGTCTTTCAACCAGTCCGGTGCGTTCGCGATTAAGCCGTTCGGATACAGCATCGACATCGTCGGGATGAAGCCGAGCAGCTGCAACTCACCGGCCGTATACGTCCGCGCCTTTGTCGAGGCGAGCAACTTATTCTCCGGGAGCCACGGGATGACGCGCCAGTCGGCGTGCACGTGGCCGTCCATCTCGACGTACGCGTCGTGGAAGCAGAGCGTGCAGTCCGGGTGCGCCTCCATGTAGTCGACTTGTTTTTGCAGCTTGTACGGGTCGGTCCAATAGTCGTCGCCGTCACAGAGGGCGACGTATTTGCCGCGGGCGCGCTCTTCGTTCAACCGGTTGATGAACACGCCTTTCGAGTATTGGTTCTCCGTCTGATAGATGACCCGGATCTTGTCCGGGTGCTTCTCCTCGTAAGAGCGGATGATGTCGGCCGTCCGGTCGGTCGACGCGTCCTCGTGGATGAGGATCTCGAAGTCGAAGTCCGTCCGCTGCGCGAGGAAGCTCTCGATCGTCTTACCGATATACGCCTCGTGGTTGTACGTGATGCAGTTGATGCTCACCATCATCATCGTGTTTCCCCTCCTTCCATTACCTCTCGCATGTCTACCGTCTCTGCGTACGTGTCGGGATGAACCGGGTCGAACGGTTCGTTCACCCACATGACCGTAACGAGGTCGGTCGTCCCGACGTTTTCGATGTTGTGGACGTAACCGGCCGGGATGGCGACGACCTCGAGCGTCTCCCCGCTCACATGAAACGTCATAACCTCGCCCCCGCCGACCGGGCGGAGCCGGATGACACCCTCGCCGCTGACGACGAGGAACTGTTCATGTTTCGTGTCGTGCCAATGCTCGCCTTTCGTGATGCCGGGACGGGCGACGTTGATCGACACTTGGCCCCGGTCCGGCGTCTTTAAGAACTCGGTGAACGAGCCGCGGGCGTCGCGGTGCATGACGAGCGGCGTCAAGATGCGTTCACGCGGCAAGTAACTCGTGTACGTGCTATACAGCTGTTTTGTGAACGGGTCCGATAAGTCCGGAACCCCGCGCGACGTGCGCATTGCCTCGAACGCCTCGAGTGTCCGGACGACGTCCAGTAGCCCAATCGTGTGGGCCGGGACGCTTGGATAGAGCCCGACGTCCGTCGAGAGCGCGTCGAGGAACGACGCGACGACATCATCGACGTGGGCGAGCGTGAGGACGCGCTCCGGGTCGTGGACGGTGACCGTCTCGCCCCGTGCGATTTGATGACAGAACGTGGCGACGGCGCTGTTATAAAATGGACGACCCCACTTCCCGAACAAGTTCGGCAACCGGTACAAGTGGACGCGGGACTCGGCCCGCTCCCCGTAGACGGCGAGCACGTCTTCAGCGGCCCGTTTGCTCACACCGTATGGGTTTGCCTCGAGGGCCTGTGTCGACGAGGCGAAGACGACCGGTACCGGGTTGTATGACAACAGTTCGGTCGTGACCAGCTCCGTTAAGTCGACGTTTCCTGCCGTGAACTCAGCCGGGTCGTCGGGCCGGTTCACACCGGCGAGATGGAAGACGAAATCGGCCCGGCGAAGCCGAACACTCCGTTCGGCAGGGCTCGTCTCTCTCGTGACGGATAAAACGGTATGCCCTGCCGTCTCGAGCGCGTGCGTCACATGTCTTCCTAGAAAGCCTGTGGCGCCGGTGACAACGATTTCCATTTTGTCCCCTCCTTTATTCGATTTGGTAAGACGTGGACGTTCACCCAACTGTCCGGCGTGTCGAGCAGACGCAACATCGACGCCACGTCGGTGAAGCGGAGCACGAGGCTGCCGAGCGACTTGTTCGCCCCTTCGAACCGCGGCACTTTCGCCCCGACTGGATAGACGGAGTTCGATTTCACGACCTCGTAATCGTCCGGTGTGAAGCTGAGCCCGACGAAACGTCCAGCGACTTGGCTACCGAGGATGAAGTACGACGACGGCACGGTCACCGGCTTCATCTCGAGCGTGACCGGAATCCCGAGTGCGAGGTCGATCGTCGCGCTGACCATGTCGACGCCTGTCGCCTGTTCAATCACTTGCGGGATGTAGTTGCCGCCGTTGCGCGGCCCGATGTCCATTAAGTAGACGTCGTCCCCACTGACGAAGATATCGAAATTGAGCGGTCCGTTCTTCAGCCCGACGAGCGTAATCATACGCTGGAGCGTCGCATGGACGTTCGTCAAGACGTTCGGCGGCTGGACGCTCGGGAAGCTGGCAGCGACGGGCGCGAACGGGTTGACACCGCGTGTGTTGAAATGGCTGTTGCCGAAACAACGGAAGACGAGCTCCCCGTCGAGGACGAACCCGTCTCCGGCGACTTGGTAGCCGTCCCGTTTGACGAACTGTTCGACGACGATTTCACCGCCCGGGGAGACGGCGAAGGCGGCCGCGAGTTTCTCACGGATCTTCCTGGGCGGGTCGCTCGCGAGCAACTTGCTGATGCCCTTGCTCCCGGACGAGTCCGCCGGTTTGACGACGTGATTGCCCCGCATCGTCGCCAGCGCCGAGACGGCCGTCTCGAGCTCCGTGAACGCGTACGCCTCGGGCGTCGGGAAACCGTTCGCCTTCAAAAAGGCCCGGAACTTCGCTTTGTTCGTCAACGTCTCGACCGTCTGGAACGGATTCGTGATGAGGCCGAGCGCCTCACCGACGTAGGCGGCTGTTCGGGCCGCGGGGTCCGACGCGTAGGCGAGGATGCCGTCAATCTTTTCCTCGCGCGCCACCTCAAGGACGGCGTCACGGTCGAGCGAGCTCACACAGTAGTACCGATCGGCGACGTTACGACCCGGATTGTCGGGTAGGTAGTCGCAAAGAATCGTGAAAATCCCTTTCTCCTTCGCCTTCAAGATGACGGGTACTTGATGCATCGCTCCTCCGAGCAGCATGAGCTTGACCATGATTGAGTTCTCCTTTGATATGAGATGAAAAAGTCTGTCTGGGTTTACCGCCCCCGTTCTTCCAGCCGGCGGCAAAGTCGAAGCTGCCTCGTATCGGGCGTCACCCGATCCGTTTCACGGAAGCGGGGACCTCCCAGGCGGCGAGCTCGGCTTGGATGTAAGGGAGCGTCAACAGGAGCTGCTTCACTTCCTCGACGTCGAGCTGTTCAGTATTGTTCGAGTTGTACTCGCCTTGGACGGTCAGCTCTTTGCTGCCCTCGCTGAAATACTTGTCGTAGTTCAGGTCCCGGTTGTCGGCCGGGACGCGGAAGAAGCCACCCATGTCTTCGGCGACGACGTGCTCTTCGCGGGTCATGAGCGTCTCGAACGCCTTCTCCCCGTGCCGGGTGCCGATGACTTTGATCGGGTTGTCCGCGTGGAACAGTTCTTTGAGCGCCTGGGCGAGCACGCCGATTGTCGAGGCCGGTGATTTTTGGACCATGATGTCGCCGGCGTGGGCGTGGTTGAACGCGAACACGACGAGCTCGACCGCGTCACTGAGACTCATAAGGAAACGGGTCATGAGCGGGTCGGTGACGGTGAGCGGCTCCCCGCTCTTGATCTGTTCGACGAAGAGCGGGATGACCGACCCGCGGGACGCCATGACGTTGCCGTAGCGCGTGCCGCAGATGAGCGTCTGCTCGGGACCGACGGCTCGGGCCTTGGCGACGAACACTTTCTCCATCATCGCCTTCGAGATGCCCATCGCGTTGATTGGGTACGCTGCCTTGTCTGTCGACAGACAGATGACTTTCGCCACGCCCGCCTCGACGGCCGCGTTCAACACGTTCTCAGTGCCGAGGATGTTCGTCTTCACCGCCTCGACGGGAAAGAACTCGCACGACGGCACTTGTTTGAGCGCCGCGGCGTGGAACACGTAGTCGACGCCGTACATGGCGTTCTTCACGCTATTCGGGTCGCGGACGTCACCGATATAAAACTTGAGCTTGTCGTCGTTGTAGCGCTTGCGGATGTCTTCTTGTTTTTTCTCGTCACGCGAGAAGATGCGGATTTCTTTGATGTCGGTATGGAGGAAACGCTCCATGACGGCGTTGCCGAAAGAGCCGGTCCCGCCCGTGATGAGGAGTGTTTTGTTCGAGAACATGAGGAGTCTCCTTTCTAGGTGTGTGATCAAGGATGTCAGGAGTTGGTGTATGGAGTCTTTTACCCGTCAAATTTGAAATGAATTGGTAATACGAGGGAAGCCGTTATCATTTTTTCGCAACATGTGTCATCTCTTTTTCTTTCAATGGGACGACCGGCGGTTCGACGCGTCCTTCGATAATCCCTTCTCGCAACAAGACGTTGCGGACGGTGAGGACGAGGCAGAGAAGGTCCATTCGGTGACTCATGTGCCGGACGTAATCCCCGTCGAGCTTCGCCTTCACGTCAATCGGTAGTTCGTCGCGCCCTTTCACTTGCGCCCAGCCGGTCAAACCCGGCAATACGTGCGCAGCCCCCTCGTGCCGTCTCGCCTCGATCAAGTCGTCCTGATTCCAAAGCGCCGGGCGCGGCCCGACGAGCGACATGTCGCCTTGCAGGATGTTAATCAACTGCGGCAACTCGTCAAGGCTCGTCTTCCGGAGAAAACCGCCAATCGGCGTGATGTGTTTTGTCGATTCGTTGAACAGGTGCGTCGGCACGTCGTTTGGCGTGTCGTCGCGCATCGTCCGGAACTTGTAGATCCAAAACAGCGTCTCGTCCCGCCCGACCCGTTGCTGTTTGAAGAAAACCGGTCCGCGCGAGTCGAGCTTGATGAGGACGGCGAGCATCAAAAACAAAGGGGCGAGCACGACGAGGGCGGTCGCGCTCACGAGTACGTCAAAGCGGCGCTTCTGGTTCAAGTAGCGCATGGCTCACACCTCCTCGGTCATCGAACGGACCGGCTCTTGCTTCCACACTTCGCGCATGACGTAGTCGGTGTATGACAGCAAGATGCGGAGCACTTTGTCCGACACGTTCGGCATCGCGTAGTCGGAGACGAGGCGCATCGGCGTCGTCGTCTCTTCGAGCACGCGGAGCGCCTGGAGCACCCGGTCGCGCTTCAACCCGACCATCATCGCCGCCCCTTCTTCCATCGCCTCCGGCCGTTCGTGCGCCTGACGGATGTTGAGTCCTTTCAGCCCGAGGATCGAGCTCTCCTCGCTGATCGTGCCGCTGTCGCTCAGGACCGCCTTCGCATGGAGTTGCAGTTTGACGTAGTCGCTGAATCCGAGCGGTTTGAGCGTCCGGATATGCGGATGGAGCGGCACGCCCGTCTCCTTGAACCGTTTCGCCGTGCGCGGGTGCGTGCTGACGATGAGCGGGACATCGTAGCGTTTCGCGACGGCGTTCAGCGTCTCGACGAGGTCGAAGAAGTTCTCGTCCGACGAGATGTTCTCGTCCCGGTGCGCCGAGACGACGAAGTAGCGGCCTTCATCTAAGCCGAGCCGGTCGAGCACGTCCGAGCGGTCAATCTTGTCACGGTGCCGCGTCAGCACCTCGTACATCGGGCTGCCCGTCTTGATGATGCGGTCGGCCGGGAGCCCTTCTTTCAACAAGTACTCGCGGGCGATGTCGCTATACGTCAAGTTGATGTCGGCGATATGGTCGACGATGCGGCGGTTCGTCTCTTCCGGCACGCGCTCGTCGAAGCAGCGGTTGCCCGCCTCCATGTGGAAGATCGGGATCTTGTGGCGCTTCGCGGCGATGGCGGCGAGACAGCTGTTCGTGTCCCCGAGGAGGAGGACGGCGTCCGGCTTCTCGGCGGCGAGCACCGGGTCGACGGCGATCAAGATGTTGCCAATCGTCGCCATCGGCCCGTCGGCCGAGGCGTCGAGGATATAGTCCGGCGTCCGTAGCCCGAAGTCCTCGAAGAAAATCTCGTTCAGCTCATAGTCGTAGTTCTGCCCCGTGTGGACGAGGACGTGCTCTATTGCTTCGGACGTCTCGAGCTTATCCATCACGGCGGACAAGCGGATAATCTCGGGCCGTGTCCCGACGATGGTCATCACTTTCAGTCGCTTCATGGTGTTCCCTCCTAAGATGTGTGATGCGTGGACAGGATGCGAATCTTCACTTGGGCGAACAGTTGCCGGATGAGCCCTTTCTCACTGTCATCGAAGGCGAGGAGCCACATGATGACGGTATAAAGGAGAACGAAGCCAATCCCTTTGACGGCGAGCCCGAACAAGTTCGTCGCCGGGAACAGCTGTTGGATGCCCCAGCCGAGCGCGGTGTAGAGGACGAGCCCAGGCAGTAGCTTCAAGTGGCACGCCCGGAAGAAACCGAAGACGTCGAGCCGGAGCACACGATGGTAGATGACGTTCATATAGAGGACGAGTCCGACGGTGTTGCCGATACAGATGGCGACGGCCGCCCCGATCGGTCCATACATCGGGATGAGGAGCGGCGACAGCGTCATGCTAATCGTCGCGACGATCATCGAGGCGTACGCCCGATACTTCACTTTGTTCTCGGCGATGAGCGTCGTGTTGCCGATGTCTTGCGTCAGCGTCACGAGACTCGGGACGACGAGGAGGAGCGCGATATAGTAGGAGTCGTTGAACGCCTCCCCGACCCACAGGTGCATGAACTCACGGCCGAGGATGAAGAACGACGTGACGATGAGACCGACGATATAGAGCTGGATGCGGCCGATCCGGACGAACAAATCGGCGATGGCGCCGCGGTCGTCGCGCGAGATCATCCGGCTCACTTTCGGGAGGAACAAGAAGCCGAGCGCCGAGGCAATCGTCCAGACGTACCCTTCGATGACCATCCCGACCGAGAACAAGGCGATTGAGGCGCTGCCGGCGAGCATCCCGAGCAGGCTCGGGGTGATGTTCAGGACGAAGCGTTGGGCGACGAGCGTCACCGTGCTCCACGACGTGAAGCTGAAGATGTCTTTGTAGATGCCTGAATCCCGTTCGGTGAAGTTGGCCCGGACGCTCGTCTTCCGGCGGATGAAGACGTACTCGATCACGAGGACGAGCGTCCCGACGAGCGCGTTGACGAGGACGAGGGCGTACAGCCCGTAGCCGAGGAGGAGCGCCGTGACCATGAGGGCGACGGTCGCGACCTTTTCGCCGAGGTGGAGCGCGCTCGCAAACAGAAATTGCTCATGCGAGACGAGGATGCCCGAGAACGGCTTCGTCGGGAACGAGATGACGATGAACAGGCCAGCGACGAGATAGAGTACTTTGAGCGACTCGAGCTCGCCCGGCGTCAGGCCGGCATAAATCGAGTCGAGGAAGAAGTAGACAATCGCCAAGATGACGAACAAGAGGGCGGCGAGCCCGATGAACAGCTTGTAGGCGACGCCGAGGAACCGGGCCGCCTTGTCCTGCGCCCCTTCGGCGAGATACTTGCTCATAAAGCGTGACACGGCGGCGTCGAGCCCGAAGTCCATCGCGAACATGCTGATGAGCGAGATGGTGAGCATGTACAGTCCATAGCTCGCCTGACCGATTTCTTGAATCATCCACGGGGTGTAGATGAGACCGGACAGGATACCGAAGAAGATTTGTGTGTACGACATGGCGGCCCCGTATTTGATTTTTCGCGTGCTTGCGGCCTCATCGGGCTCGACGCGTGTCGACATGTAGGTTCACCTCTCTTTCTATTGCCAGAAGAACGTGTACACCGGCGCGTCCTGTAGGAACAGGAGCAACAGGAGCGTCACCGCCGCGTAATAGACGACGACACGTTCGCGTCGTTCGAACGTCTTGATAATCTCCGGGATCATGAGGAGCAAGAACAGTGTGAAGTATTGGACGAGCCGCATCATCGACGGGTTGATGAACGTGAGCGGCAAGAAGCACGCGGCGAGGAACAAGGCGTTGAAGTAATGGATCGCCTGCGGGTTGTTCTGTAAAATCTCATCCCGGCGCCAAAGCGCGACGAGCAGCACCGTCATGAGCATGACGCTAAAGTTGATCGCCCCCGCCCCGTCGAGCGCCGAGTACGTGTCGTAACCCGACAGCGAGACGAGCAAATTGAAGAACGGACCACGGAAGGCGAACAAGGCAGCGATGACGCCGAGCATCCCGAGGATGTACGGTTTCGTCAGCTTCTTGTCGGCGAGGAAATAAAACGGCAAGAAGATGAGCGCCGACTTATGGATCGTCAAGGCGACGAACAAGATCGCGAGGAAGGCGACGAGCCGCTTCGCCCGGATGAAGTGGTAGCCGACCAAGACGACGAGCGCTGTCGCCACCGTCTGCCTTAGCCCCGTGACGGCGAAGAACTCGTAGAACAGCACCGAGAACAACAGGAAGCTGATGAGCGGCTCGGTCGAGTACTTGTAGATGAAGTAGCCGAGCGGGATCATGAAGATGAGCGCGATTAAGACCAAGTACACTTGATAGTCGGTGATGACGAACTGGACGAGCCGTTGGAACAAGTAATAGCCCGGGTCCTCGCTCTCGGTGAAGACGATCTTGAAGAAGTCGTTCGTGAGCGCCGACACCGGCAACCCTTCCGTCCCGAGGAAGAGCGCCTTGTACTGCGCCGTGTCGTCCCCGACCGTGATATGTCGGAAGCCGGAGAGGACGATCCATTGAATCGTCGCGAACGTGACGAACCAGCCGCGCTTATACGAGGCGTCGCTTCGCATGAGGAGCATCGCCCACATGACGAGGAGCGCGAGATTGACGAGATAGATGGTCATGGGTTCTCCCCTTTTCTACCGATAGATGAGGTTCGTGACGCCCCGGTACAGCGACAGCATGTTCGACACGGCCCAGCCTTTCATCCGGTGCGTGCCATACTCGAGCGGGCTGAAGTAGTCGCGCACATTCCGCGTCGCTAAATATTCATCGCGCACGTCGGTCGCGTCTTCTTTGAACGTGTGGCGCAAAATAATCGGAACGAGCTCTCGCGAATCCCCTCTTCGTTCGACGCGCAAGAGGAGCGTCCGTAAATAGCGGTTCGACTCGAGCTCGGCGCGGTGGGCGATCTTTTTCGTCTGTTGCGCCCCGTGGATGCGCGAGTAGACGAGCGGCTCGTCCGTCAAGAAGTAGTCGAAGCCGTCGAGCGCGAATTCGACCCAGCACATCCAGTCTTGGATGAACTTGTCCTCGAGCGAGAAACGATGGACGCGGAACGCATCACGCGGGATGAGGAGCGCGCAGCCGTTCAGTGAGGCCGTCAGCATCAAGTGCCGGAACATGTCGTTCGAGGCGTAAAATCCGTTGAACTTGCGCCGGTAGCGATGAATCGGGGCCCCGTGCTCGTCGATGAACGCCGTCCCCGTGACGAGGATTGTCCGCTTCGCGTCGAGCCGTTCCCGTTCGAGCGTCTCGATTTGGGACTCGATTTTACGCGGGGCGTACAAGTCGTCGTGGCTGAGCCAAGAGAAGAAGTCGCCTTCCATCTCATCGATGCCGCGGTTGAGCGCGCTCGAGACGCCGCCGTTCTCTTTCTCGATATAGCGGATCTTGTCGCCGTAGCGCCGCGCGACGTCGGCCGTCTTGCCGCCGTCGGTCGAACCGTCGTTGACGACGATGACCTCGACGTGTTCATACGTCTGGGCGAGCGCGCTGTCGATGCAAGCCGCCAAATAGTTGCTCCCGTTATACACCGGGATGATGATCGAGACGAGTGGTCTCATAGCGCATTCCTCACTTTCTCGTAACGGAGCGTCTCATAGACGTCCAAGTAGTCGCGCGCCCGGTCGTGAAGGGCGAAGTTCGTCCGGGCGTGGGTGACGCACGCGTCGCTGTAGGCCGCCTTGCCACGGGTGAGGAGGCGGTCGATTCCGTAGGCGAGGTCTTCGAGCCGTCGCGTCGAGACGATGACGCCGGTGTCGTCGGTGACGAGTTCCGGGCTAGCCGTCGCGTCGATGACGACGACCGGGGTACCGCACGCCATCGCCTCGACGGTGACGTTGCCGAACGACTCTTCTTCCGATAAGTTGAGGAACACGTCGGCGAGCGCGTAGTAACGGGCGAGCTCGCGGGCGTCGTTCGTCTCCGGAATGTGGAGGACGTTATCTGGGAGTTGCATATCATCAAGCTGGCCGATCAAGAGGAACGTGTCATCGGGCCGGGATCTGGCCAAATCGAGGAAGGCCGTAAGCCCCTTCGCCTCGCCCCACGTGCTCGCCACGCCGAGAAGCACGGTCTTGTCGGTGAGTCCGAGACGTTCCCGGAGCGTTGCCGTCTCGGTCGGACGGAACACGTCGAGGTCGACCCAGTTATGGATGCGCCGGATGACGTTCGCCTGTCCGAGAAACGAGAAGCGCGCCTCGGTCGTGATCCAATCGGAGACGCCGACGACACCTAGACGCGGGATATTCGTCAAGAAGCGCCGCTTGTCCGCGAGCATCTCGCTCGTCCGGTCGAACAGCCAGCTCGGGATGTCGGACTTGAGGAGCGGGCAATCGCCGCAGCCGTGCTGCCACTTGTCGCATCCGGCGGCCGCGTAGTGCGTGCACTTCCCGGTGAAGAACCAGCAGTCGTGGAGCGTCAACACGGTCGGGATGTCGCGGACGGCGAGGAAATCGAATAGCGTCTTCAGATGGAGGTAGTTCGCATGCAAGTTATGGAGATGGACGACGTCCGGGCCGTAGCGCTCGATCTCGCGCACCAAGTTCTCGGTCGCGAGCCGTGAGGCGTACCCTTGTCGCCCGGTGATGCGGGCGTGGAGCGCGTGCAGTTTCACGTCGACCGCATCCCCGATGACGTAGCTGCCTTCGGTGACCGGGCCTGTCGAATGGGCGACGCGCGTCTCGTGCCCGTATTCACGATGGACGGCTGCGAGTTCCTTACAGATCCGTCCGGTGCTCTTCACGTCATTGATCGCGTTGATGTGGAGGATCTTCATCGTCGCCACCTCACTCGTACGCGTAATACATATGGCTCTTCGATGCACGTTTATTGAGGACGAGGCCGAGCATGTGCGTCCCGGTCCGTTCGAGCTGTTCTTTCGCCTTCAACACGAGCTGGCGGTCCGAGTTCTCACAACCGATGACGAGGATCGTGCCGTCCGACACGTTCGCGAGCAGCCGTGCGTCGGCCACTTGCATCATCGGCGGGGCGTCTAAGATGACGATGTCATAGTCGCGGCGCACGTCTTCAAGCAACTGCGTCATCCGTTCGGAGGCGACGAGCTCGGTCGGGTTCGGCGGGACGGGGCCGGCCGCGAGAATCGACAGCCGTGCGACTTCCGTCTTTTGGATGGCCCGGTCGAGCGGGATGCGGCCGACGAGGATCGTCGACAGGCCGGCGTGTGCCGACGTCTTGAACGTGAAATGTGCGGTCGGTTTCCGCAGGTCGCAGTCGATCAACAGGACGCGCTTGCCGAGCTGGGCGTAGACGACGGCGAGGTTCGCCGCGGTCGTCGACTTGCCCTCGCCGTTCGAGGCGGACGTGACGGTGATCATCTGCAATTTCTGACCGATCGATGTGAACTCGAGGTTCGTCCGGATGGTCCGGTACTGCTCCGAGATCGGCGACTTCGGATTGACGAGCGTGATCAACTCATGCTGTGAATAATCAGGAAGATTGGCGTTCTTTTTTCGAAGGAACATGAGGAATGTCTCCTTTCACGTTAGGCAGTTTCGGCTTCTTCACTTTCATGTCACGACGCTCGATGACCGGCACCGAGCCGATGACCGGCAAGTCGAGGAGGCGTTCGGCTTCTTGCTCGGTCTGGATGCGTTTGTCGAACAAGTAGCGCATTAAACCGATGAACGCACCGAAGAACAAGCCGACAAAGATGCCGATTGCCGTGTTCATGAGCAAGTTCGGTGAGACCGGGTCCGTCGGCACTTCGGCCGGCGACAAGATGCGGACGTTATCGATGTTCATGAGGTCCGGAATCTCGGCGGCGAACACTTCGCTGATGACGTTCGCCGTCTCCGCTGCGCCCGCTGCGTCCGTATGGGTCACGACGACGTTGATGACTTGCGAGTCCTCCTCGCTCTCGACGGTGATGGCGTCGGCGATCGGGTCCGGCGCGTTCGGGACGCGCTCTCTCACTTCGCTCAAGATGGCCGGGCTCTTCATGATGACCCGGTACGTGTTGACGAGTGAGAGCGACGATAACACTTCCGAGCTGTCGACACGGTCGTCTTCTTGTTTCGTGACGAGGAGCACTTGGGTCGACGCCTCGTACGTCGGCTCGATGAAGTTCGCGCTCGAGTAATAGGCGGCGAATCCGCCGATGAGCATGAAGGGCACGAGCAGCCACTTGCTTTTCTTCAGCACCTCGACGAGATCGCCGACGATCGTCGTTTGATCGTTCATGGATTTTTCCTCCCTACAGACAGAATGGACGACAGAAATAAGGCACAAGTCTACCGTAGTACGTTCTTACCCCGTTCATCTTGACAATCCGAGAGATAGATTTATCATTTTTTCGCAACATCATGTCATGTTGCCGTTCCGTTTCGTTCTTTGTCTTTTTAGGAAGTTCGACCTAAAAAAACGACCGCCTCGCGAGGAGACGGTCGTTCACTTCAGTTCGCGATGCAGCTCGCGGTCGGTGATGTAGTCGGGTTCGAGTATCAAGATGACCCGGTCGAAGGCGCGCTGGAGACCGAACATTCCCATGCAGAGCACTGCGAACAGGAGGAAGAAAGACGGACCCGATGAGCCGGAATCGTACCAGCCGAGGAGTGCGTACAGTAGAATCAATCCGCCTAACGTCAGCCAAAACGGCAAGCGGACGAGCCGTTGATACGTCGCATTGTCGTTGAACGAGGCCCGGATTGTGCCGAGTCTCCATTCGCGAACAGCTAATGGGATGACGCCAAGAAACCCGATGCCGAGCACGACGAGTTCGAATTCAGTCACGTACTGGACGAGCGATCCCGTGATGATGGCCGAGGCGGCTCCTAGTATGAACGTCTTTGTCTTCCCTTGCCGCGCGTACTCGACGAGTTGGCGCATATGTTGTTCGCGTCTCATGAGAGTCCCTCCTTGGTAAGTCGTTAACTGTTATACGGAGCAATCTTTTGAATGGTTTCAAAAACCGGATGAAGCGTGTGCTCCATCCGGTACGATTATTTGATGATGACGGTTTGTGTCTGTTTCACATACCCTGTCTTTTGTTGCGTCACGAGCAATCTTTTCCCTTTTGGTTGCGTCGGGATGCTCACCCGGTACGTCCCTTTGGCGTCCACTTTGACGGTCTTCCCAATCATCTTGTTATTGGAGAACACACGGACGAGCGATCCCGGTTCACCTTTTCCTGTGACGACGCGTGAAGATGCCGTAGCGGTGAGTGGCGCCTGCACCCCGAGGACGGTGCGCTGTAGGATGGGTGACGTATTGCCGGCCTCATCCATTGCCTGCACCGTGACGACCTCCCCGATTCGAAACTTTGGCAGATTGAGCGAATAGACGCCGGCTGTCGTGGTCTTCGTCGTCAATCGCTTCTTGTAGTGGTAAACGACGACGGTCGAACCGGCTTCCGCACGTCCGAACACACGGGTCGAGCGGTCGGTGAGCGTTGACATCGTCGCGAGTGTCGGTGGTGTCGTATCGAGCGGTTGAATCGTTTGCGTCGTCTCGTTCCCGTCCGCGTGGATCAAAACAAGCGTGAGCGGGCCGTTTTGCGGCTTAAAATCGAGCCGGAAGAAGAACGTCGTCTCGTCTTTCGCAAGCACGGTCTTTCCTTGACGAAGTTCTACCCGCACCGGTGTGAACGCCATCCGTTCGAGGTGTCCGGTCAGGCGGGTCGATGTATCGGTCAACGTGTCCATCAGCTTTAATGAGACGCTCTCGCCTTCCTGCACATACGTCTGTGCCCCGTCGCTCATCGTCCTGCCTTGTAGTTGGACGACACGGACGCCGATTCCTTGAGGCAACTTCCGCTTAAGCGGGATGCGGAACGAACCATCTGTATTGACCGTCGCCTCGCCGAGACGGAACCCGAACTCGTTCCACGCCTTCACGACGAGCCCGGGTGTCCCAGAACCGGTGAGACCGAGCGCGTCACTCGTCACCGGATGAAGGATCGGGGCGCCTGGTTTCACTTCAGAAGGAGGCACGATCACGATGGGCGGGGTTGGTTCGTTAAACGTTCGAGAGACCGTCGCGACAGTCGGATCGCTCGGATAATAGCCGTCTGCCGTTTGTGTGATAGAGACGGTTGTGCCTGCCGGGAGCAGGCCTTTTAGCGGACAGCTGAACGTACGATCAAAATTGACGTGGGTTTCGCAAAGTTTACGGTTTGTTGCGTCGTTCACGGTGATGATGTTATCCTCTACCCACTCGGTTTCAGTCACACGTCCTTCGATGTATGTACTTCGATCCGTTATCTTCTGTACAATCGGCGAAGATGCTTTCGTCGCCTCGACTACTTCAATCACTTCCTCATGATAAACCTCTCCGTCCCTCCCATCGACGATTTGGACCGTGAAACTCGTCCCTGCATTAAGTGGTTTGTTCAAATGCATCTCACATTTATAGTTATCGATGTACCTGTAATCAAGAAGCTCACCTTGATCATTTAAGGCAATGATTCGATACATCCCATCGATGTAAGGATTTGTGCAGAGGGATGCCCATCTCGTCTGATTCGTAATCGTTTTTACGAAGTCAATCGATGGTGATTCAACTGTTGGATTTTCATCCTCGTTCCTCGACAACACTTTCACTTTTGTTTCTCCAAGTTTTTCGTCCCAGTGGTCGAAGAAAGTGAGAGTTAACACTTCATCCATTTCAACTTTTCTATTTAAATGAACCACTCGAACGCCTGTCCCCAGCAAAATATCAAGTTGATCGCGGACTTGGATTGTTGAATACGCTGCTGTATCTTGATCAGTATAGAACGAGACATTTTCTTCCCCAACCCTAATCTCCTCAGTAAGCCACGGAAGCTTTGCACGAGGGTTTCGTACATTAAGAATTTTCGAAGTTCCTTCACGCCCCCATATACTGTATGGCGTGACTATGATTTCTTCTCCCACATTCAGACGTACTGGGAGTATTAAAGAAAATCGAGTATCGTATGAAGTTGTGACTTGCCCAATCATCGTTCCATCTTTTCGTTCAAAATAGAGTTTGGTGTCTTTCAAAGCAGATCCTGTGATTTCAGCTTGATCTCCATAATAGTGATCGAGTGTTAAATCAAATGATGAATTCCCCGCTGCTACAATCTTTTCGGCGAAAGGGCTTACTTCGCCCCGATCATTGACAAGTCGAACTAAAATTTTATCACCTACATACAGACGATTGAAGGTAGTTGGGAGTGATAAACGTCCGTTATAATTCTCTCCGGTCCTAATTCTCAAATCATTGACATACCACTCAACAATTGTGCCAGGTGTCGCTTTGCCTTCAACTACATACGTGTCCTCTGTAATTTCATTTAAGACTGGGGCCGTGATTCCAATGGACCTCGCCTTCACAATCCGTTCCGCAATCAACTTGTCGTTCAAATAAAATAATATTTTTTCACCTGGTTCAAGACGATAATTGATTTCAGCCCATACTTTTCTCCCTACATAACGGTCCTGAAACAAAACCTTGCCGGACTCATTCTGAATTTTTAACGCCCCATTAGTCGGAAGCGCTATCTGTATTCCTACATCACCTTCGAGTATCTCAGGAACAACTAATTCTTCAGCCTCTACTCCAATCGGCTGCAACACCGACACGACCATTAATCCGATCATCAACCACAATACTATCCGTTTCATTCATCACGACTCCTCATTCTATATAATCTTCCTGCTCTATTATAGATTAGGAAAAATATAACAAATGCTGTTTTTCTTACAGCTTGCGAATGAGATTTTTAAAATTGAAATTTATTTTTGTCAGTACGTGCTCAGCGAATCAAAACATTATATAGAAGACAAAATAAGGGTAAATGTGTCCAATAAAAGAAATCTGAAAATTCCTAAATGTAAGCGTTGACATTTCGTTTTGACGCATGCTACATTTCAAATATCAAATAACAACTGAATGGTTTCCTGCGCAGGAATGTTACCTTCATGGGCATAACCTGGCTCGAGTCAAATCGGCATACGTCTCGTTACGTATCCATTTGGCTCGAGTCAGGTTTTTTATTTGAACAAATCCAACTTGACACTCCCACGATTGAAACCGTGGGATTCTGAAGTGCTTGTGCGAGCGCAGTCCATTTCTGTTTTGCTCAAGCCTTCAGATGAGGG
>NZ_JACSMC010000037.1:0-26187 GCF_018618435.1 Exiguobacterium sp. s150
CCAGGCAAGATCGTTCCGCAATAGCTCAGTGGTAGAGCAACCGGCTGTTAACCGGTAGGTCGTAGGTTCAAATCCTACTTGCGGAGCCACTTTTCTCTTTTTGGAGAGCTGTCCGAGTGGCCGAAGGAGCACGATTGGAATTCGTGTAGGCGGCAAAACCGTCTCAAGGGTTCGAATCCCTTGCTCTCCGCCAGTTTTTCAATACAACAAGGCCCGTTGGTCAAGCGGTTAAGACACCGCCCTTTCACGGCGGTAACACGGGTTCGAATCCCGTACGGGTCACCATTTATTTTTATATCGTCGCGGGGTGGAGCAGTCTGGTAGCTCGTCGGGCTCATAACCCGAAGGTCGTTGGTTCAAATCCAGCCCCCGCAATTAGTGTGGTCCTGTGGTGTAGTGGTTAACATGCCTGCCTGTCACGCAGGAGATCGCGGGTTCGACCCCCGTCAGGACCGCCATTTTTAATTTAAAGACTTACATACATGGCTTTGTAGCTCAGTTGGTAGAGCAAAGGACTGAAAATCCTTGTGTCGGCGGTTCGATTCCGTCCAAAGCCACCATGTGGGGGGGTAGCGAAGTGGCTAAACGCGGCGGACTGTAAATCCGCTCCCTCGGGTTCGGCGGTTCGAATCCGCCCCCCCCCACCACTTAGGGGCATAGTTTAGCGGTAGAACTACGGTCTCCAAAACCGTCAGCGCGGGTTCGATTCCTGCTGCCCCTGCTTTAATATTATGGCGATTGTGGCGAAGTGGTTAACGCACCGGATTGTGATTCCGGCATTCGAGGGTTCAATTCCCTTCAGTCGCCCCATTTTATTGGGCTGTAGCCAAGTGGTAAGGCATCGGATTTTGATTCCGACATGCGAAGGTTCGATCCCTTCCAGCCCAGCCAACTATGCGGAAGTAGTTCAGTGGTAGAATACGACCTTGCCAAGGTCGGGGTCGCGGGTTCGAATCCCGTCTTCCGCTCCATTCTTTGGCGCCATAGCCAAGTGGTAAGGCAGAGGACTGCAACTCCTCTATCGTCGGTTCGATTCCGACTGGCGCCTCCAACATAATATGCCGGTGTGGCGGAATTGGTAGACGCGCACGACTCAAAATCGTGTTCCTCTGGAGTGTCGGTTCGACTCCGACCACCGGTATCCGTAGATCCTAGCTGAGGCTAGGGTCTTTTTTTATTTATACGATTACTTTATATTAGAGAATGAAAATATTGCAATCTTGATTGGTTAAAGGAGAAATAATTTCAAAATTATAACTTTTATTAGGAGTAACATAATTCCTATGTATGTTACAATTTACGGGAATGATTTATGTGGGGAGGTACAGTTATGATAAAGAAAAAAAGGTGGTTCATTTTACTCTTCACGATAGTCACCGTAACGATATTAATTTCTTCAGTTGTTTATTTTTTTTACGGATTTTCTTCAAGTTCGTCATATTCCATCGATGAAGAGCTTGAAGGAGATGAACTTGATCGAGCTAAAGAACTTAAGCGGTTCCTTGAGGCGAACCCATCAGGTCGTCCAAATGCGGTTCATAAAATCAACCCAAAACTTGAAACCGGATTAGTGTTTGATGATTTAGAGAAACTCAACAAGTCTAACCTAGTTCGAGTCATGCACGAAATGACTCACCAGAAAATTTCCGCTGATAAAAAATACGGTGCAATCCTAATGTCTCACGAGAATATTCGTGAGGTTCGAGCGTATTTAGAACTTGCTCGGAAAAAGAACAAATTAAATTTAAACGACTACACCAAGCTCGGGAAAATCATCGAACAATGGGAACAAGCTGACTTTAGCAACATTGATAAAGATCAGGATTATATGCTGGATGGAATGGGTGCAAAAATCGGTTACTCTAATGGCTTGGCTACACCGGAAGAAGAAGAGCTATTCATTTTGAATAATTTTGGAGAAAAATATGTATACACCATCAATTTAAAACCGATGGAAAAAGCAGAAAATTAATCTTACTACAATGTTCTATTTCTAAGGGTGTACTTTTAAGAACTGTATTGATGGAGAAGCATTGAAGAAAAAATAAATGATTCAAATAGCCACGGATGACTGAGTAGATGAAGTCATTCGTGGCTATTTTGAATTTATAAAGTTCATTCAGTCTCATCTAAAGTTGATGTCAACGTATCCAAATAGTCAGACCCAAAGTTATTCAAAATATACAACTCTTCCTCGAGAGGTGTAGCTAAACCGTTGGAGAAACCACGATTGGCATTTAGCAAACGCAGCAACTGGTCTTGCTCGACATCAGCCTGACTGAAGTCGTCACGCGCCCAATTATCGAGCATGGCCCGCAATTCCTTATACACGTTCGGACCAATTTGATTGTTTCTCTCTAGCAAGGTAAGGTACTCAGCCGAAGCCGTGATGTTTTCTTCCGACATCGGAATCGCGCCCCATTTCGAGCGGGCCGAGATTTTCTGATGAGTCATCAAATGCATGTTCTTTACTAATGTCGTCCGACTCAAATTGTCAGGATCGTAACGTGCAAGGAGCTCGACACGGGTCCGATCGGTCGCGTTTCCACGCCGATTGAACGGATCTCCTTTAGATACCTCAATCTGCAACTCTCTGACACGATCTGCGTATTTGTCCTCTAATGCCTCGTTCTGCATACCTTGGCTCATATTTGTATAGAAGGTATACCCGACGACTAGAATCGGAAGTAAGATGATGAAAGCAATCGATAGAAAGGTGACACGCTGTCGTGTAAATATTCGTTTTCTCAAAGTACCCCACCTCATTTCATTTGCTACACGTTGGATTCTATCATACTTATTATGTTTTTAATTCTATAAAAGGGATTTAATTGAAATAATTAAATTTGAAATAATCAAACAATAAAAATAATATGTGGTATAATTACCTGGTGTTAATAAATGACTCGTTATACGATTTTCAAATCGGACGATGATTCATCTTACTGTCGTCGTAGTGTGGTTTATGTAGTGTAGGAGGAATGAACGAATATGAGTAAAGAAAAGATTGCCCAGCTCCGAAAGCACGTCTCGCCGTTCGAGAAGGCGGACGTGAAGAAGAGTGTCCGGCAAATGATCAATACAATCTTACCGTTTTTGGCAGCATGGTTTCTCGCGTATCAGGCGCTCGACATCTCTGTGTTCTTGACGATTCCGCTCGCGATCGTCGCAGCTGGTTTCGTCGTCCGTATGTTTATCATTTTTCATGATTGCACGCACGGGTCGTTCTTTAAAAATAGAAAAGCCAATAACATCGTTGGCACGATCATGGGTGTGTTGACGTTATTCCCTTATGAGAAGTGGAAACGGGAACATTCGATTCATCACGCCTCAAGTGGAAATTTGGATAAGCGGGGCGTCGGGGACATTTGGGTCATGACGATTGAGGAATACGTCGAAGCTTCGAAATGGACGCGTCTTCAATACCGTCTATATCGCAATCCGCTCGTTATGTTCGGACTTGGACCGTTATATTTGATTCTCATCACGAGCCGCTTCAACCGGAAAGACGCTCGGAAAAAAGAACGCATCAATACACACGTCATTAACGCATCCCTCGTTGTCTTATACGCCGGCATGATCGCCCTGGTCGGGTGGCAGGCGTTTCTCATTGTCCAAGGAATCACGATGTTCACAGCCGGACTTCTCGGCATTTGGCTGTTCTACGTCCAACACACGTTCGAAGACTCATATTTCGAAGACGAGAGTGAGTGGGATTACGTCAAGGCGGCGATTGAGGGAAGTTCGTACTACGAGTTGCCGAGAGTGCTGCAGTGGGTAACGGGGAACATCGGCTTCCACCACGTCCATCACTTGAGCCCCCGTGTGCCGAACTATAACTTGGAACAAGCGCATACATCGACACCACCGTTGCAACGAGCGACGACGATCGGATTGTTCTCGAGTTTGAAGTCGCTTCGCTACAAGCTGTATGATGCGAAGAATAAATCGTTCGTCACGTTCCGTGACATTAAACACCTGTTGCGCGAACCGAAAACATCTTCGCTTTGAAAAGTCTGCCGGCATAATCCGGCAGACTTTTTTTGATTCGTAAAAATATATCAAAATATGATTTATAAGAAAGCAATCAGGGTATATACTGTTCATAACAAGTTGTTATAACAATTTCATTTAAAAGTGTTGACTTCTTAAAAGTATAGGTGTATATTGATTGTAGTCGCTGATGCGGCACACATATGATAACCATGCGGGTGTAGTTTAATGGTAAAACCTCAGCCTTCCAAGCTGATGACGAGAGTTCGATTCTCTTCACCCGCTTCATCATCTCTCTGCCGAGTGGCGGAGAGATTTTTTGTATGCGAAAATGGATTCGAAAGAGGTGATTGGATGAACGGATTAAGTCCGGAAACGATTAAACAAAAAATAGTCGCATACGCTGAGACGATTGGCATCGATGAGTTGAAAGTGACGACGGCTGACCCGTTCATCGTCATGAAAGAACGGCTCGTCAAACAACAAGAGAAAGGTTTCGCTTCCGGCTTTGAAGAGCCGGATTTGGACAAGCGCACGAAACCGGAGCTGTTGCTTGAAGACGCACAGTCGATCATTGCGATTGCAATCGCCTACCCGAGTAAATTAAAAGAGGCGCCGCGCAGTGTCTCCGGGTCTCGCCGGGGACTGTTCGCTAGGGCGTCTTGGGGGCTCGATTATCACCGGGCGGTCGGATCGCGTCTTGAGAAACTGCAAGCCTATATCGAATCGATTGTCCCCGGGGTAAGGACCCGGTCGATGGTCGATACGGGGGAACTCGTCGACCGGGCCGTGGCGGAACGAGCCGGTATCGGTTTCAGCGGGAAGAACTGCTCCATCATTTCCCCGGAAAAAGGCTCATACCTCTATTTAGGTGAGATGATTCTCGATACGTATTTGCCTCCAGACGAGGCAATCGAGGACGGTTGCGGCGATTGTGATAAGTGCATGACGGCTTGTCCGACGTCGGCACTTGTCGAGCCGGGCGTGCTCGATGCGAAGCGATGTATCGCTTATTTGACGCAGATGAAGACGCTCATGCCGCGTGAATTTCGCTCAAAGCTCGGTGGAAGATTATACGGCTGCGACACATGTCAGCAAGTTTGCCCGTATAACCGGAAGAAAGATTGGCGGCACCACGAAGAACTGTTGCCGGAAGCGGAAATCGTCAAACCACTTCTCGAGCCGCTCCTTACACTAAGTAACCGTGAGTTCAAGACGAAGTTTGGCCATTTGTCCGGCGCATGGCGCGGCAAGAAACCGATTCAACGAAACGCCATCCTCGCGCTCGCACATTATCGTGAGCCGTCAGCGATCCCTGTCCTGCGAACGTTCATTCAAGAAGACGCCCGAGAAGACATGCGGGCGACGGCCGTCTGGGCGATTGGTGCGATTCTTGGCGAGGAGGCGGAAACGATTTACGAAGAGATTGAACAAACCGAGCAGTCTGAGATGGTGCTAGAAGAGATTCGCATTTTCCGAGAGGAGTGGGGCCGTGAAGACCGTGTCGTCTAAATGGGGATGGCTGTCGTACGAGTTGAATGAGGCCGGGAAATTGGTCGCCCTCGACTTTGCAACGTCTGCCTCTGAAGAAGAGGCACCGGAATGGCTTGTCAAGTTGATGGAGCGGGTCGAACGCGACGGATTACAAGACGAGGACCGCCGATGGATTGAGATGGCAGGAACGTCATTTCAACGTGACGTCTGGGACGCGCTCTTGACGATTCCGTCTGGTGAGACGCGCTCTTATAAAGACATCGCCGAACAGATCGGTCGGCCGAAAGCGGTTCGTGCCGTCGGACAGGCGTTGAACCGGAACCCGTTGCCGATTCTTTTCCCTTGTCACCGCGTCATCGGCAGCAGTGGGAAGTTGACCGGGTTTGCCGGCGGGCTTTCGGAAAAACAACGTTTACTTGAAATCGAACAACAAAAGTGAGGTAAAAATCGTATGGCTATCCATGTCGTCATGTTTCAACCTGAAATTCCAGCGAACACTGGGAACGTCTCCCGGACGTGTGCCGCAACAAACGCTGTATTGCATTTGATTCGCCCGCTCGGCTTCTCGACGGACGATAAGATGTTGAAGCGGGCCGGGCTCGACTATTGGCAGTTCGTCGACGTCCGTTATCATGACTCGCTCGATGAACTGTGGGCAAAGCATCCGGACGGTGAGTTTTTCTATATCACGAAGTACGGAGAAAAGTATCCGAGCGACCTCGACGTCTCGGTCGTCGACAAAGATTACTTCTTCGTCTTCGGTCGTGAGACGAAAGGGTTGCCGATGGAAGTGATTGAAAATAATCTTGACCGCTGCATCCGTCTCCCACAGTCGAACCTCGTCCGTTCGCTCAACGTCTCGAACACGGCGGCGATCATCGTCTATGAGGCGCTCCGTCAACAAGGCTACGCTGGACTCAAATAAAAAAAGAGCCGGATTCGTGAGAATCTCGGCTCTTATTGGTTACCTTCTGGTTTTCTGTTATATCCTGCTGTAAAAATCGCGGCGAGGAAGACGACGCTGACTGCCATCATCAATAATAAGCCCATCCGAAAATCCCCCTTTTGTTCTCCATGACTACAAATATTATAATATACTTGATATTAGATTTGCACTGAATATGAGAAATAAATGTGAAATTGGAGCCTCCCTATGAAAACGAATGTGTACTTATTGAGCTATGCCCCGCTGATTGGCATCATCTTGTTCTCGATGTCGCTCGCCATCGCGACGAGTGAATACGTCATCGAGTGGCTGACGCGCATCGGTGTCTATAGCGAAGTCATCGCCCTGTTGTCCGTCCAAGAGACGAAAGTGCTCGTCCTCGTCGTCTTTTTTACGATTTACTTTATGCTCTTTAGCGCGTTCAAACTTGTCGCCGACACGTTCAACCAGCTCGGCTTCGCCTTTTTCGCCCGTGAGACGAATGGGAGCTCGCTACATCGACTGAAGCCTGGCGCGACGATTTTCCTCGTCGGTTCAGGGGTCAGCTTCTTATTCCTCAATTCCTTGCTCGCTGCAATCGCCGTTTTGCTCGGCACGTTCGTTTTGTATTTATTCTATTACATTTGGCAAGTGAGCCAATTGATGTCGACGTTTCGGGCAATCGGACTGTTGCTCATTCAAGCGATGATGTGGGCCCTTCTATTAAGCGGGCTGGCGTGGGCGCTGCTTCGCCTATTTAACTCAGTCGGAGATATTATTTTATAAATGACGAAGAGGCTGGGACATAACTCAGTAGATTTATAAGAAAGAGGCCACCTGGCGCGACTCGTTCGCGCCAGGTGGCCTCTTCTCCTTTTGATTGAAATGCTTTAGAACTGGCTAGTTATGTCCCAGCCTCTTTATCGATGCGCTTCTGTCCAGACGATGGCCGGATAGGCACGGTTGGCGAGTTCTGGGAACGGACGTGGGGTATCCGCCCCGAGCCAAATCGCGGTGATCGTCTCATCTGTCAATCCGACGTACCACATATCTTTGTGGGCGTTCGTCGTTCCGGTCTTACCACCGACATACGGACGCTTGATTTGCCCGGCATAGCGACCCGTCCCGTACGTCGTGACAGCCGACAACGCTTGTCGCATCGTCGCAGCTGTCTCTTCTGACCAGATGGCTTGTTTCGTCATGCTCGGGCTGATCGTCGGGGCGCCCGAGGCGAACCGAATCTCTTTAATCGTTTGGCCGGAGACGTAGACCCCGTTGTTCAAAAACGGCGTATACGCAGCCGCCAGTTCTTTCGGGGACACGCCTTGTGTCAACCCTCCGAGCGCGCTCGCCATACTGTTATCTTTATCAGGATCCCATTGGCTGAACATGAGATTGGCCGTGGCGTAGGCCGCCTCTTGGTCGACTTGATTGAACGCGGCGAGTGCCGGCGTGTTGAACGAATAGGCGACCGTATCACGGAACGTGACGTCGCTCAGGACGCGATTGCCGCTATTGGTCGGGCAATACGTCCCGTAACAGACGGGACGGCCGTCGAGCATCGTATCGAGTGTCGCATTCGTCTCCTCGATGAACGGGGCAAAGACGAGAATCGGTTTGATGGCCGACCCTGGTTGTCGGAACGCTTGCGTCGAACGGTTGAACTCCCCACTTTGCTTCATTTCCGAGTCGACGAGGGCGACGATTCGTCCGTTCGGCGTCAGTTCGGCATAGCCGCCGTTCAGTCCGGTAGGCAATTCACTTAACTCCCGTTTCGCAGCCGTCTGGCGTGCGACGGACAAGTACGTCTCGACCGTCGCCTGATTGCTTGCCAAGTAGTCGCGCGCTGCCTCTTCGTCTAGGTCGTACCGGGTTCGCACGAGCCGAATCGCGTCTTTCATGACGGCATCCATGTAGTCGGGATATCGAATCTCGTGGCGTTTATAGCTGGCTTTCAGTTTCACGCCATGTGCCGCGTCATAGGCTTGTTTTGAGACGAGCCCGGCTTCTTTTAGTTGCGTCAAGATGCGGTCTTTTCGTTCGTAAAACGCCGCGGACGGGTTGAGCGGGTCGTACAAGGATGGATTGTTCGGCACCGTCAGCAAATAGGCGATTTGGTTCCAGTTCAAGTCCTCGAGCGGCCGCGAGAAGTACGTGTCGGCCGCGGATTGGATGCCGTATACGTTATGCCCGAAGAAGATAACGTTACTATATGACGTAATAATTTCTTTCTTACTATAATTTTTTTCAAGCGCCCGCGCGATCATCAATTCCTTCACTTTTCGTTCGTATGTCCGCTCATGTGTCAAGTAAACGTTTCGCGCCAGCTGCTGTGTAATCGTGCTCCCGCCTTGGACCGATGTCTCATTGGCGTTATTGATAAACGCCCGGGCGATCCCGCTCAAGTCGTAACCTGGATGGGCGTTGAACTTGCGGTCTTCGATAATCATGATGGCGTCACGAATGTGGTCGGGTAGCCCGTCGAGAGAGACGTCATCGCGGCGCCCGCTCAAATAGAGCGTCTCAGCCCCGCCTTTATAGGCGAGGGTGACGGCGTGCTTCGTCGACAACGGCGCCGTTTCGACGGTCTCCTCGCCCCATGCGACAATCGTCTTCGTTTGTTCGATTTCCTCTTTCAACGCACTGCTCACTGTAAATCCGACAGCGATCAGTCCGGCAAAAAAGAGTGTTCCTACCCATGCCCGCATTCGCTCACCCCTCTCTTCATTCATTATATCGTCAATCTTTCAACAAATTTCAAAATGTAAACGTTATCATATAATAATTTGGGCAGGAATACATTAGGAAACAGCGAAAAAGGGTAAAAGAGGTTTATATTATGAATTTAGGAGGCTGTACTATGAAGCAAGAAATGGTTGCGATGCTCCTCGCGGGAGGGGAAGGGAAGCGACTCGGGCCCCTTACACGTAAGACGGCGAAACCGGCTGTCCACTTTGGAGGGAAGTACCGAATCATCGATTTCCCATTATCGAACTGTACGAATTCGGGAATTACGACAGTCGGTGTGTTGACACAATATGAACCGCTTGAACTGAACCGCTACCTTGGCATCGGGTCGGCATGGGATTTGGACCGCCGCAACGGCGGCTTGGCCATCTTGCCGCCATACCAGGCACAATCGGGGAAAAACTGGTACGAAGGTACAGCGAACGCGATTTATCGAAACTTGAGCTATATCGACGATTACGACCCAGAGTACGTCTTGATTTTGTCGGGTGACCATATTTATAAAATGGATTACGAGAAGATGCTCGATTTCCATAAAGAAAAAGGAGCGGACGTCACCATCTCGGTCATGGAAGTGCCGTGGGACGAAGCCCCTCGTTTCGGGATTTTGAACACGACCGACGACCTCCGCATTAAAGAATTTGAGGAGAAGCCTGAAAAACCGAAGAGCAACTTGGCTTCGATGGGGATTTACATCTTTAACTGGAAAGTGCTTCGGGAGCACTTGATTCAAGACGCGGAAGATGAGACGTCAAGCTTTGACTTCGGGAAGAACATCATTCCGAATACGCTACTCGACGGACTTGACGTCTTCGCCTACAAGTTCAAAGGTTACTGGAAAGACGTCGGTACGATTCAGTCGCTCTGGGAAGCGAACATGGACTTGTTAGAGGAAAATCCGCCGTTCGACTTATACGACCCGAACTGGAAGGTGTATTCAGTCAACCCGAACCAGACGCCGCAATACATCGGGAAAGACGCCTGCGTCGAACAGTCAGTCATTAACGAAGGCTGTCAAATCGAAGGGGAAGTCCAACACTCCGTCTTATTCTATGACGTGCGTGTCGGCGAGGGGTCACTCGTCAAAGACTCTGTCATCATGCCGGGGGCTCGCATCGGAAAAGATGTCACGATTCATCGAGCCATCGTCGCAAGCTGTGCCGTCATCGAAGACGGAGCGACAATCGGCGAGCCGGGTGGTGAGATTGTTGTCATTGAACCTCACGAAAACATCGAGAGCGGAGCAGTATTCAAACAACGTGTTTGAACTTAAAAAAGACCGACGCAAGGAGGCGTTATTGTTGACGAATGATTTGTTAGGGGTCATCAACTTAGGGACCGAAGAAGGATTATTTCCAGAGTTTACGGGACATCGCAATTTGGCGTCCGTCCCGTTCTCTGGACGTTATCGACTCATTGACTTCACATTGACGAATATGATTACGCAAGGCATCAATCAAGTCGGGATTTTCACGCTCGACAAGTATCGCTCGCTCATGGACCATGTCGGTTCAGGGAAAGAGTGGGACCTTGACCGTTCGCAAGGCGGCCTTCACATCTTCCCACCGGCGTTAAAGCCGGACGGGGAAGCTTATTTGGGCGACTTGGCAAACTTCTCGATGCACCGCGAACACTTCGTACGCAGTAAACAGCCGTACGTCGTTATCACAGGCTCAAACGTCTTGACGACAATCGACTTCCAAGACATGCTCAAGCACCATAAATCGATGGGCGCGGACATTACGCTCGCCTATACCGGGCACGAGCAAAAGTGTGGGTACTGCCGCCCGATTCGTCTCGGTGAGAACGACCGTGTCGTCGGCATCTCGGAGCGGGGCTTTAGCCCGGACGACGAGTACGCATACACGGAGACGATCATCATGTCGAAGAACTTGTTCCTTCGACTCGTCGATGAGGCGACGTCACGTGGCGAGTATGATTTACTCGACGGCGTGATTCGCCCGCAGCTCCATCGCTTACACGTTCACGGGTATCACTATACGGGTAAAATGCAGGTCATCCATTCGGTTCTTTCGTACTATAATGAAAGTATGCGTTTGCTTCGTCATGAGGGAATCATCTATGATTTCCCGCACATTTATACGAAGATCAAGCACGAACCGCCGACGCGTTATTTGAAAGGGTCGAAAGTGAATGAAGCGCTCGTCGCCAACGGCTGTAAAATCAGCGGCGAAGTGCAAAACAGTATCTTGTTCCGCGGCGTCGTCATCAGCGAACATGCCCGCGTCAAAAATTCAATCATTTTATCCAAGTCCATCATCGAAGAAGGCGCTGTCGTCGAGAACGCCATTTTAGATAAAGAAGTGGTCGTGAAACGCGGACAGGTCATTCGAGGGACGGTCGATGAACCGATCGTCATCGGAAAACGGACAACGGTGTGAAGGAGGATATTATGAAAATATGGTATGTCGCTTCAGAAGCGGCACCGTTCATGAAAACGGGGGGGCTTGCCGATGTCATCGGCTCGCTCCCTCAAGCGGTGTCTGGCCTTGGTGAGGAAGTCAGTGTCGTCATGCCGAAGTATGGCACGATTGCTGAGGAATACGTCGAGAAGATGGAATACTTATTCGATTTGATTGTTCCGGTCGGCTGGCGCAAGCAGTTCGCCGCGGTGCTCAAACTCGAACACGATGGCATCACGTACTACTTCATCGATAACGAATACTATTTCAATCGCGAAGGTGTGCTCTACGGACACTATGACGACGCGGAACGATTCGCGTTCTTCTCACGTGCCGCCCTCGAGATGATCGGGAAGTTAGACGAGACGCTCGTCCCGGACGTGCTCCACTGCCACGACTGGCAGACCGGTGTCGTGCCGGCGTTTTTACGGATTCATTATCAACATATCGAAGCGTATCAAAAGATTCGCACCGTGTTTACGATCCATAACCTTCAGTACCAAGGCATCTTCCCTGAAGACGTGCTCGGCGAATTACTTCAATTCGGGCATGAACACTTCACGGCCGAAGGGATTCAGCATAACGGGCTCGTCAATTACATGAAGGCGGGAATCGTTCATTCCGATCAAATCACGACGGTCAGCCCGTCTTATCGTGATGAAATCATGGAGCCATACTACGGGGAAGGGCTCGACGCGGCCCTCCGGCATCGCGCCGTCGACGTCCGTGGGATTTTAAACGGTCTCGACTTGGCGACGAACGACCCGAGCACGGACAAACGCATCGCGAAGACGTACGACTTGGACACGGTGAAAGAAGGGAAGGCCGTCAACAAACGTGCCCTTCAAGAGCGGTTCGGGTTAGAAGTAAGGGATGACGTCATGCTCATCGGATTTGTCAGCCGCCTCGTCGAACAAAAGGGTCTCGATTTGATTAATGGGGTGAGCGATGAGCTCGGTAACCTCGATTGTCAATTTGTCTTCCTCGGCTCAGGTCAACCTGAGTATGAGGCGATCGTTCATGAGATGACGGCGCGCCATCCGGGTAAAATCGGCTCTTATATCGGGTTCGATATCGAGCTCGCCCATTTGATTTATGCCGGATCGGACGCATTCCTTATGCCGTCACGCTTTGAGCCGTGCGGCCTCAGCCAGTTGATTTCGATGCGTTACGGGACGCTCCCGATCGTTCGTGAGACGGGCGGACTTCGTGACACAGTGAAGCCATTCAACGAATATACGCAGGAAGGGACCGGTTTTGGGTTCTTGAACTACAACGCTCATGAAATGCTCGCCACGATTGAAAAATCGATTCGTGTCTTCTATGACCGCAACACGTGGAATGCCCTTGTCCATCAAACGATGACGGCGGACTTCAGCTGGAAACAATCCGCGAAGCAATACCGTGAGCTCTATCACTTATTCGCATGACTGGAAGGAGTTTTACACATATGTTCACAGACAAACAGAGCTTCGTCACTTCGTTTAAAGACCGATTCGTCGCCTTAAACGGGAAATCGTTCAAGGAAGGGACCGAGCAGGAAGTGTATCAGACGTTGGCTACGATGGTGCGTGAGCAAGCAATCCCGAAATGGATTAACACGCGCGACAAGCAAGAAGAGAAACAGAGCAAGCAAGTCATTTATTTCTCGCTCGAGTTTTTGTTAGGTCGTTTCCTTTACAACAACTTGCTCAGCATGGACGTGCTCGAAGTCGTTCAGGAAGGTCTCGAGGAGCTTGGATTCGATTTCTTTGAAATCACCGAGTTCGAGCCGGAGCCGGGACTAGGGAACGGGGGACTCGGTCGATTGGCCGCCTGCTTCCTCGACTCCCTCGCTGCGCTCAGTCTGCCGGGTCACGGGAACGGGATTCGTTATCGCTATGGCCTCTTCAAGCAAAAGATTGTCGACGGCTATCAAGTCGAGCTCCCGGATAACTGGCTTCGCGACGGCAACATGTGGGAGACGCGCCGCACCGACCGTGCAGTCGACGTCAACTTCGGTGGCTGGATTGAGATGCGCCAAATCGGCGACCGTCTGCGTGTCGTCCATCATCCGGACGAAGTCGTCCGGGCCGTCCCGTACGATATGCCGGTCATCGGTTACAAAAATGATGTCGTCAACACACTCCGTCTATGGAACGCCGAATCGCCTTACGACGATGAGGAGTATATGGAACGGACGAAAGGGTCATACAAAGACTTGCTCAAACATAAGCAGTCGATTGCGACGATTTCTGAATTCCTTTATCCGGATGACACGACGTACGAAGGAAAAGTGCTGCGCCTGAAACAACAATACTTCTTCGTGTCGGCGGGCATCCAATCGATGATTGCCTCATATCTCCGTCATAACAAATCGCTTAAACATCTAGGTGACCATTACGCCGTCCACATTAACGACACGCACCCGGTCGTCGCCATTCCCGAACTGATGCGCATCTTGATGGATGAGCATGGCTACGGATGGGACGAGGCGTGGCGTGTGACGAAAAGTGTCATGTCGTTCACGAACCATACGCTCCTCGCCGAGGCGCTTGAGAAGTGGCCGGTCGAGATGTATGAGCGGTTGTTGCCGCGTATTTATCAAATCATCGAAGAAATCAATCGTCGCTTCTGTCGCGACGTGCTCGTCAACTATCCGCATCTCGAGCCGCACATGGGGGAAATCGCCATCGTCTCGAACGCGCATATCAACATGGCGAACTTGGCTGTCGTCGGTTCACACTCGACGAACGGTGTCGCCCAAATCCATACCGATATATTGAAGCAACGCGAGATGCGTCATTTGTACGAGATGTTCCCGCTTCGCTTCAACAACAAGACGAACGGGATCACGCACCGTCGTTGGTTACTCAAGTCCAACCCGCGCCTCTCGAACTTGATTACGGACGCGATCGGTCCGTCTTGGATTGAACATCCGAACGACCTAGAGAAGTTGATGGGCTACTCGAAAGACGCGAGCTTCCAAGAGCAGGTCATGGACGTGAAGCAACAGAACAAGCTCGACTTGGCGTCATATATTCAAGACGAGACGGGCATCACGGTAGACCCGAACTCGATTTTCGACGTCCAAGTGAAGCGGCTGCACGCCTATAAGCGTCAGCTTATGAACGCGCTCCACATTCATGCCCTCTATCAAAAGATCAAAGCGGACCCGACGTTCACGATGGTACCGCGGACGTTCATCTTCGGTGCGAAAGCGGCACCTGGATACTACTATGCGAAAGAAGTCATCCGTTACATCAACGCTCTCGCGACGATGATCAATCACGATAAACGGGCGAGCCAGTTCATTAAGATCGTCTTCCTTGAGAACTATCGCGTCTCCATGGCAGAACGAATCTTCCCAGGCTCTGATGTGAGCGAGCAAATCTCGACGGCGAGCTACGAAGCGTCAGGGACCGGCAACATGAAGTTCATGATGAACGGTGCGCTCACGATCGGGACGCTCGATGGGGCGAACATCGAGATTCGAGATGCGGTCGGAGATGACCATATCTTCATCTTCGGCTTGACGCCGCAAGAAGTCATGAACTACAAGAAGTTCGGCGGTTATCATGCGGCGGACATCTATCATGCGAACCAAGAAATACGTGATGTCGTCGACGGTCTCGTCAACGGAACGTTCGATAAGGTCGGTGAGTATCAATTCCAGGCGATCTTTGATTCGCTGCTCGTCTACAACGACGATTTCCTCGTCTTGAAAGACTTCGCCTCCTATATGCAGGCACAGCGTCGGGCCGGGGAAGTGTTCGCCGATCAGGCGCGTTGGGCCGAGAGTTCAATCGTCAATACGGCCAAATCGGGAATCTTCTCGAGCGACCGGACCATCACGGAATACGCGAACGCGGTTTGGAACATCAAACCGACGAGCGTGAAATAAAAAACGAGATCCACCCGTTATGGGTGGACCTCGTTTTCTGGATAAGAGATCCAGTCAGAATAAGAGCCGGGGTAAAGACGGACATCATCTTTGCCGAGGGCGTGTAACGCTAAGATGTTGACACAGGCGGTGACGCCGCTCCCGCAATAAAAGATGGGGTTCGGGACGTCGAGCACGTCGGCATATAGCTCTTTCAAGTCGTGAAAGTCCTGTAGTGTCCCGAGGTCCGTGACCGCATCGGCGTACGAGCAGAGGACGGCGTTCGGGATATGGCCCGCCTTCTTGTCAATCGGTTCATGGCTCCCGTCGTAACGGTCGACCGTTCGCGAGTCGAACAAGTAACCGGAAGAAGCCGACTTTACCTCGTCTAGCGTGGCAATCATCTCGTCTTGGAAACGGGGTTCGTACCCCGAGGCCGGATAGTTCGGCACATCGGTCGTCGTTTCGCCGCAATATGTGATGCCGGCTTGAATCCCGCCTTCTAGCACGACGACACGTTCATGGCCGGCCCATTTGAAGAGCCACCACGCGCGCGCGGCGTAAGGGAAGCCGTCGTCGTAGATGACGACGAGGTCATCTTGTTGAATCCCGATGCGACGGAGTGTCGCCGTCCACGCTTCTTTTGACGGGAGCGGGTGACGGCCGCCGTGCTCTTCGACGGGACCGGACAAGTCTTCCATCAAATCGAGAAAGACCGCGTTCGGGAGATGACCTTGGCGATACACGTACTTCCCGTAGGAAGCGTCGTTCAAGGAATAGCGGCAATCAATAAAGCGAATCGAGTCCGTATGGACGATGTGTTTCAATTCTTGGGCACGCATAGTTGGGAACATAGAATCACCTCGAAGTTTCGTTACTTCCATCCTATACAAGATGGAACAAATTGGCGAGTACTTCGATTGAATTTTAAATGTCGAAAGGGGAACTAACCATGGCATGGCAACAAACGTATGAACGGTGGAAACAACACGAGGCGCTCGAGCCGCATCTTCGGGTCGAACTCGAGGAGATGGCGAAAGATGATACGTCACTCGAAGACGCCTTCTATAAGACGCTCGAATTCGGGACGGGCGGAATGCGTGGCGAAATCGGGCCTGGGGCCAATCGGATGAACATCTATACGATTCGGAAAGCTTCAAAAGGGTTCGCCGACTTCATCGCCGCTTCTGGCGATGAAGCCAAACGGCACGGTGTCGTCATCGCGCACGACTCGCGTCACTTCTCGCCAGAGTTCGCGCTCGAGGCGGCGCGCACGCTCGCTTCGAACGGGATTAAGACGTACTTGTTCCCGAGCCTCCGAGCGACGCCAGAGCTATCGTTTGCGGTGCGTCACTTGAACGCCTTTGGTGGGATCGTCATTACGGCGAGCCACAATCCTCCAGAGTATAATGGTTTCAAAGTATACGGTGCGGACGGCGGACAGTTGCCGCCGGCAGAAGCCGACGAACTCGTCTCATACGTCAATGCGATTGAAGACGAACTGTTGATTGAAGTGAAAGAAGAGGCGGGCCTTCGTTCAGACGGCACGCTCGTGACGGTCGATTCATCCGTCGACGCGGCCTACATGGAGGCGTTACAGTCGATTCGCATCCATCACGACGTCCAAGGAGATCCGCTCAAAATCGTCTTTTCACCACTCCACGGCACCGGCCGTCGCCCCGTCATGGAAGGGCTCAAGGCGTATGGCTTCGAGCACGTGACAATCGTTGAAGAACAAGCCGAGCCAGACGGTGCGTTCCCGACGGTCAGTTACCCGAACCCGGAAGAACGGGCCGCGTTCGAGCTCGCCATGCAATACGGCGACCGCGTCGGGGCTGACCTTTTGATGGCGACGGACCCGGATGCCGACCGCGTCGGCTTCACGGTCCGTGATCGGAATGGCGACTGGTTCGTCTTAACGGGCAACCAGACGGGTGCGCTCCTCATGGACTACATTTTGTCACAAAAAGTGGAGACCGGTACGCTTCCGACGAATGGGTTTGTCGCCAAGACGATCGTCACGTCTGAACTCGGGGCGGCCATCGCGAAGGCGTACGGTGTCCATCTTGAGAACACGCTCACCGGCTTCAAATTTATCGGGGAGAAAATCAAGCAGTACGAGGAGTCAGGAGAATACGAGTTCTTGTTCGGTTACGAAGAGAGCTACGGTTATTTGATCGGTGATTTCTGTCGCGATAAAGATGCCGTTCAGGCGTGTCTTCTTGGAGCGGAGATGGCAGCCTTCCATAAACAGCACGGACGCACCCTTTACGACGCGCTCCAAGCCGTCTATGAGAAGTATGGCTTCTATGAGGAGTCGCTCCAGTCGATGACGCTCAAAGGGAAAGCTGGACTTGAGCAAATCGGCCGGATGATGGAAGCGTTCCGAGCGAACCCGCCGCAAGAAGTCGGTGGTTACGAAGTCGTCCGTTTCGAAGACTATAAGAAACAAGTCGCGACCGACCTTCGCCAAAACGAGTCGGAGGCGATCGACTTGCCGTCTTCGAACGTGCTCAAATTCATCTTTGAGGACGGCTCATGGTTCTGCCTCCGTCCATCGGGGACCGAGCCAAAAATCAAGTTCTATTTCAGCGTTCACGCGGACAGTGCCGAGAAGACGACGGCGAAACGTGAAGCGATTGAACGCGATGTGATGAAGCAAGCGAAAGCCATCGATTGATGTTTGACCACTGCCCTGACGAGGGTGGTGGTTTTTGTTTGACAACGTATGCCCCCGTCAGTATGATGAGTATATTGTTTAAAACCATGTAATCGTATATGGATTATCAGGAAGGCGGAATTTATATGAAGAAATCATTAACGGCTGTACTCGCATTCGGCGCATCATTCGGAGTGCTCGCAGCTTGCGGCTCAGAGACGAACAGCGGTTCGGAAGAGACGGTCATCACGGTCGGGACAGAAGCGACATACCCACCGTTCACGTACAAAGACAAAGGTGAACTCACAGGGTACGACATCGACGTGTTGAACGAAGCGGCAGAGCGGGCCGGTTATACGCTCGAATTCGAAGCGATGGACTTTAAAGGGCTCGTCCCGGCACTCGACGCGGAACGCATCGACTTGATTGCCAACCAAATGAGCATCACGCCAGAGCGTCAAGAGAAGTACGCGTTCTCTGACCCGTATGCGATCTCAGGCGCCCAAGTCATCGTCGGATCAGACAACGAAGACATCCAAGGCATCGACGACCTCGACGGCAAAGTCGTCGGCTCGACGCAAGGATCTGTGTACGCACAGATGGCTGAAGAAGCTGGCGCCGAAGTGAAGTTCTACAAAGGTGCGAACCAAGTGCTCCAAGACCTTCAAGTCGGTCGCCTCGACGCAGCCTTGAACGACCGTCTCTTCATCTTGACAGAGCTTGAGAAGACGGGCTACGACGTGAAAGCAGTCGGTGACGTCTTCAACCAGAGTCAAGCCGGCTTCATGGCCCGTCAAGACTCAGACGTGCTCGAAGGCTTGAACGAAGCGCTCGCTGAAATGAAAGAAGACGGCACGATGGAGGAAATCGGAGAGAAGTACTTCGGTGAGGACATCAGTCAATGAATGAACTGATCACGACCGTCATCGATAACCGTTCGGTCTATCTTGAAGCCGTGCAATTGACGTTGATCGCCAGTGTGCTATCGATTGTGCTTGCATTGGTACTCGGTCTGATCATTGCGTTGCTTCATAGTAGTCCCATCAAACCTGTCCGGTGGTTCACGCGGTTGTACATCTCGTTCTTCCGCGGGACCCCGCTCTTGTTACAATTGCTCATTCTTTACGTCGGGTTGACGGGCTTCGTCCAGTTGAGCGGCATGCAGGCGCTCATCTATGGACTCGGTCTCCACTTCGCGGCGTATATCTCGGAAGCGTTCCGCGCGGCCATCCATTCGGTCGACAAAGGGCAAGTCGAGGCGAGTGTCGCCCTCGGGATTCCGCGTGGGAAACGATTCAAAGACATCATCTTCCCACAAGCCTTGTCGCGTGCGATTCCACCTGTCTCGAACTCGGTGATCGATATCATCAAATCGACGTCGCTCGGTTCGGTCATCGCGGTTCAAGAATTGACATACGTCTCGGACCAAATCGCCGCGACGACGTATCTCGTCATGCCGCTCCTGTTGTTCTCGGCAACGATTTATTGGATTTTGTCGACGCTCATTCAAGCGGGCCAGCATCGTCTCGAACGTCGCTATGCGGTTCGTTAAGCACAAAAAGCAGTCACTTCTCATCTTACGGTTGAGAGGTATGACTGCTTTTTTGTATTATGGATTGCAAAAATCACAGTATGCCGGGGAGGCGTATACGTCAGGATCAAGATATTCTGTTAGTTGATAGTGACAAGTAGAGCAGGCGTGGATGTGTCGCACAATTTGTTTAGTAGGAGAATGACACTGCTCGCATAATCGCCCAGGTACTTTTCGTGCGACACGGAAACCCGGTGTTTCACATTTTGGGCATAATGAATTTGCTTGTTCAATTAGTTTTCTCGTCGCCATCTCAATATTTTTCATGCGGGTTGGATTGGCGTATGCCCGCATGTCCGTCTCTATAAAAACTTGTCGATTCGTCGATTTGTTTAAGCAATACGTAAAAGCTTCCTGCAGCGATGATTCATCCGCAATATTTTTTAATATAACGGAAGAGTGTTCATCATCTGGTCGGAGGATTACGTGATGGTCTGGAAACCCAACTTCATTCACGAACTGAAGCGCGGAAGAATAGTTTTGAACGACGGTATGATTAAAATTTGTATCGATTCCTTCGTAATAACCTTGTAATTCAATATTTCGTTCATAATCTTTTAGTAACACCAATTCAGTGTTCCATGGAATAGGGGCAAGAGGATGAAATCCGAATGTACCTTCACTGGCTATTCCAACATGTAGGTTTGACAGCTCTATGACCATATTTGCTTTTTTTCGTGCTGTTTCGAGTTGTGAGTCTTGCCGACCTATCTCTCTAGTAAATGTTCCGAACTGGTCGGTATCAAATTGATTTACATGTAAGCGGCATCCTAGCTGTTCTTCAAGAAGGGGCTTTATAACTATTTCTTTTTGGTGCATTGTGACTAACATAACATCTCGATCTTTTAAAAAACTCATCACACGTTTCCTTTCTATTCACATACAGATTCCTTTTGAAAAATATAAAGGAGCGATTCAGTCAAAGTAAATATATTTTCAACAGTATGAAATAAAAAAGAAGTGAAACCACATTAGCGGTTCACATCTTTTTTAGATTAGTTTTAACGGATGACTTGCTCTGTTTCAGAATCGAAGAAGTGTGCTTTTGTCATATCGAGCGCGAGTGTGACGTCATCGCCCATATGGATGTTCGAACGTCCGTCGATGCGAGCCGTGAACTGGTGGCCACCGAGTTCGGCGTACAAGTACGACTCGGCGCCCATGAGCTCAGCGACATCGATGTGTGTTTGGAACGTGTGTGTCGTCGGCGAATCGATGTAGATCGGCTCATCATGGATCGATTCTGGACGAATTCCGAGGATGAGTTCTTTCCCGATGTACCCACGGTCGCGAAGACCTTTCATCTTCCCTTCAGGCACGTTGATCTCTTCGCCGCTCACGACGAACTTGCCGTCTGCGAGTGTACCGCGGAAGAAGTTCATCGAAGGTGATCCGATGAAGCCGGCAACGAAGATGTTGTCCGGGTTGTCGTACACTTCTTTCGGCGAACCGACTTGTTGGATGATCCCGTCTTTCATGATGACGATACGAGTCGCGAGTGTCATCGCTTCCGTTTGGTCATGGGTAACGTAAATCGTCGTCGTGTCGAGACGGTTGTGGAGCTGGATGATCTCTTTACGCATCTGTACGCGAAGCTTGGCATCTAAGTTTGAGAGCGGCTCATCCATCAAGAATACTTTTGCGTCACGGACGATGGCACGGCCGATGGCGACACGTTGGCGCTGACCACCTGAGAGTGCTTTCGGTTTACGCTCGAGGTACTCTTCAAGTCCGAGGATGCGGGCTGCGTCTTGGACGCGGCGATCGATTTCATCTTTCGGGAATTTGCGAAGCTTCAAACCGAACGCCATGTTGTCATACACGCTCATGTGCGGGTAGAGGGCGTAGTTTTGGAAGACCATCGCGATGTCGCGGTCTTTCGGTGCGACGTCGTTCATACGCTTGCCGTCGATGATGAAGTCACCGCTCGAGATTTCTTCGAGACCTGCGATCATACGGAGTGTCGTCGACTTCCCGCAACCAGACGGTCCGACGAAGACGATGAACTCGCGGTCTTTAATGTGCAAGTTAAAGTCGCTGACTGCCTTCGAGTCCCCACCGTCGTATATTTTATCAATGTGATTCAATTGAATTTCTGCCATGTCGTTAGCCTCCTGAGAATGTGCTCTTGTATAATAGCGCTTACAAGAACGATTATACGATGAAACCGCTTGCATTGAATATGGACACGTTGCACAAAAACATTTACTCAGATTTGTGCAACGTGACAATCAGTTGGAGCAGACTCGCATCGTGGAACTGGCGCGCGTCATAACCGGTCGCTTCATAGAGCCGGTCGAGCCGATAGTTGAGCGTGTTCCGATGCATGAAGAGCGCCTTGGCGGTATGGGAGACGTTCAGCGTATGGGCGAACAGCGCCTCGAGCAGCTCCCGTGCCGTCGCATCGAGGGCTTGATGCGTTGTCTCGGTCAGGCGGAGACGAGCGGCAAAAGACTCATGGTCTTGTAACAAATAATGGTATAATAATTGACTAGCAGGGTAAGCTTTAATAGAGCGTTTCGCGAGCGGGAGCAACACTTGATGTTCCGCATAAAGCGGGGCGAGCGCACCGAGCGGGCGCTCGCTATAAACGACGCTCGCTTCGACATAAAAGTCACCGGCGACGGCGCGCAAGACGTCTTCGAACTCGGCCATGTCGACGAGCGTTTCCGTCTCGAGCACTTCGATGTGTCGCGCGGTCATGACGATGATGACGGCAGAAGGCATGAAGTCACGGAGCACGTCGACGAACGTCTCGAGCGCTTCCGGCTCCTGGTAATGCAGGGCAAGCGACGAGAGCCGGAACAGCCGCTCGATGCGGAACGCGTCGTCGAACAGTCGGCCATGCCACAACGCTTGGACCGAATCGAGCGTCGTGACGAACGGAGTCGCCCAAAGCGAGACGAGCCGTCGCTCGCGTTCGGTCAGTTCCGTTTTCGGAAGACCGAACACCGTCCCATCATGGGCTTTGTACCAGACATAGTCACCGGATGCGTCCTCCGACCGATGGACAACGGACGGGAAAATCGATTTAATACGTTCAAACGTAGTCAACACAATCACCTCTTCAACAATGTATCATATTTCAGATCGGAGGCAGACAGTTTGGATAGTCTACTGAAAATAATCATCATGATCGCCATCGGGGCGACCATCGGGGGAGTGACGAACTTCTTCGCCATCAAAATGTTGTTTCGTCCGCACGAGCCGAAGTATATCGGCAAGATGCGCGTCCCGTTCACGCCAGGACTCATTCCAAAGCGACGCGACGAACTGGCGTCAAGCCTCGGGAAGACCGTCGTCAAGCACCTGCTGACGCCGGAAGGGATGCGCAAGCGTCTTCTCGACGAACAAATCAGCAGTCACATTACCCATTTCGTCCAAACCGAGGTCGAGAAGATGTTGCGGTCGGAGAAGACGGTCCGCTCCCTCATCGAACCGCTCTATCCGGATGCAGAGGAACGGATTTTGACGGCGGCGGACGCGAGACTCCGGGACGAATTGACGCATGTGCTCCAAGACGTCAAAACCCGGAAACTGTATGAGCTTCTCGGCGAGGAAGGGATGGACCGCGTCCGCGCTATCATCCCTGAGATCGTCGACACGATGCTCATCAAGTCGGAAGAGTATTTTTATTCAGTGGAAGGGGAGGCCCAGCTGCGCCATATGGTCGACTCATTCGTCCAACGCCGCCTCGGCTTTATCGCTGGCTTTATCCAAAACGTGAACTTCGTCGAGATGATTCGTCCGGAAATTATCAATATCTTACGGGGCAGCTCGACGCGGGCCGGGATGGCGACGATGATCACGCGCGAGTTCGAACGGTTCAGCGAGCGTCCGGTCGCGACGTTCCTCGATGAGCCGCTTGAGAAGCGCCTCATCGATGGTGTCGTCACCGAAGTCGTCACACGCCTGCCGGTCGGAAGTCTACTCGACCGGACCGTCTATTCGTATACACGTGACGTCGAGGCGCGCGTCGTCGAAGAGCTCGTGCCGAAAGGGGTGACGCTCGTCATCATGCGCTTCACCGATCAGATGGAGACGATTATGGACCGTTTGAAGATTGACCAAATCGTTCAAGAGCAGGTCCGCTCGCTCGACACCTCGTATTTAGAGGAGATCGTCTTGTCGATCTCAAAACGGGAGTTCCGGGCAATAACATGGCTTGGGGCGCTATTAGGTGGTATGATTGGGTTGATTCAAGGGTTGATTGCCATCATTTGATTGGCACGCCCTAATAGCTTTTAGGAGGACGTCACATGTCACAAACAAACTTGTACGATCATGCTTACCAATTGGAGAAAGCACTTCGCGATTCTGAAGAGTTCACAAACCTCTCTTCACTATACGACCGTGTCAATGCGGATGCAGAAGCGAACCAGTTGTTCGCTGACTTCCGTGAAATCCAAATGACGCTTCAACAGAAGCAGATGCAAGGGGAAGAGATCTCAGAACAAGAGATGATGGACGCCCAAACGAAAATGATGAACGTTCAACAGAACGAGTTGATCATGGAGCTCATGCAAGAAGAGCAGCGCATGCACCAGCTCGTCACAGAAGTGACGAAAATCATCATGAAGCCACTCGAAGAGCTTTACGCTCCGATGGTGAACGAAAACGAAGTCCAATAAGGATGGATGGCGGATGGCTCATGCCATCCGTTTTTTTGTTGAACAACTTGTCAAATCCGATATGATAACGCTTCCATAACTGGTGGTATACTATCCTTGTAGAAACTTTCACATGGAGGGTGGACGCCGTGATTACGTGATTGGAAATCGATTGTTGGATGTTGGTGACGTACCGGAATCGGTCGCGTCGCATCCGATGATGCCGCCGCTGAGCGTATATGCGTTCCATGTCCAAAAAGGGCATCCGCTCATCGGTCGTGAGCTACGCGAGACGTTATGGTCCCGCCACGGGCTGACAGTGCTCGGAGAACGGAGAAAAGGGTTGGCCCATCGCCTTCACGCCGCGAGAGCGGACACGGTGCTCCATGAGGGACGTCTCCTCGTCAGTGGGGCAGAAGAAGACGTCCATCGCATCGCGCGTCAAGAAGGGTTGCGTTATGAGCACGTCTCACCGAGAGACGTCTACGGGAAAGAGGCGGGGGTCGTCGTCTTCACGATACCGGCCGACAGTCCGCTCATCGGGCGCTGTTTGAAAGAGAGCCGTCTCCGCAATCGATACGGCTTGAACGTCTTGCGCGTGATTCGTCCGAACGAGGAGATGGCGATGACGAAGCTGAAAGACGTTCGCCTCGAGCAGGGAGATATGCTCGTCGCCCAAGGAGAATGGGGTGACTTGGAGAAAGTCGGGGATGAGACGCACTTGCTGCTCGCGAATGAGCGGGTGACCGACGTGGCAAACCGGGCCGTATCGGAGCGGCATCAGCTCGCCGCCGGCATCATCATGGCCGCAATGGTCGCATTGCTCGTCTTCGAATGGATCGACCCGACCGTCGCCGTCTGGTTGGCCGCCTTGGCGATGGTGCTCACGGGGGCGGTCCGGCATATGGATGTTGCCTATCAATCGATTCAATGGTCGTCGCTCTTACTCATCGCGACGATGATGCTCAGTCAAATCATCTCGAACACCGCGACGGCCGTCCTGTTTGCACCGCTCGCTTTGTCGCTCGCGTCGGCGCTTGACGTCAGTCCGGTTCCGCTCGTCGTAGCGGTCGCAATCGCGGCCTCGCTCGCATTCATGACGCCGTTCGGTTCGCCGACGAATGCGATGGTGTTCGGCATCGGGGGCTATCGCTTCTTTGACTTCGTCAAAGTCGGCTTGCCGTTGCAAGTCGTGACAGCGATCATCGCGATTTTCACGATTCTACTCATCTTTCCGTTTTAAAGGACATGTTAATCCATCCGCCGAATATGTGAAAAAATGCTAAATGATGAGGGGATAGACGATGTTGAAACGAATCGGAATGTTATTGGCGGTCGTCTCGTTAGCCGCTCACAGGCAGTTCGTACTCGCTAGACGGCAAGACGTCGGAAGACCTCCATCCGGACGATTATTGGCAATGGCGGAAGGACTGGGATCAAAAATATAGCGAATGAACGAAACGCCTCGGGATACCCGAGGCGTTTCAGGCTGTTGACGAACCAATTCGCTTCTCGCGGATTGGTTCGTCTTTTTTTAGGTTCGATGAGCTTGAGGCGCTCTGCCCGGCACAAGATTGAAAAAATGGTATGTATACGGTCTCTCCAGGCAAACAGGTTGGCCAGCTTCTTCATGTTTTGTGCGGTGGCTGCCACCAGGTTGGCGCGCTGGACCGCCTCACGGCCCCGGTAGAACGTGAAGCGGAGCCCATGAAGCTCCTTCGCGTCGGCGAACGAGCGCTCCACGGTCTGTGGCCGGAGACGGTATAGGTATTGACCGGATGCGGTCAATCGATTCCGGCTCACCTTGCTCACCTTCTTTTTAGGTTCGCTGGGCTCGGCGGGCTCTAGCGCTTTTTTCCGTGCGCGGACCGATCCTCGTTCA
>NZ_JACSMC010000038.1:0-24055 GCF_018618435.1 Exiguobacterium sp. s150
TAGTCAATCAGCCTGAGAACCTATATGGTCTGTCTCAGGAGGGGTGATGGCACACCCTCATCTGAAGGTTTGAGCAAAACAGAAATGGATTGCGCTCGCACAAGCACTTCAGAATCCCACTCATCCCGAAGGGTGAGCTTGCGGCTTTAGCCGTGGGAGTGTCAAACCGAACAGTTCGTGAAACGTTGTGATCGCGACATCACGAATTTCATCATCATCGGCTATACGTCAGATTAGAAGATTGCCGAGAATTTGAAAGCGAAAATCGAGGCGGAGACAGACTTTGATGGGGAGAGTTACCTCATGCAGATGGGTGTCTCGGTCGGGACGCACGTCGGGCTCGGCGCCATCTCGATGTTCTTCGTGGAAAAGTAAGATGCGCAAGCCGTCTCAGTCGAGGCGGCTTTTTCTGTGGATAACGTTATCCACAGGCAGGAACGGTCCAGACGCGTTCGACCGACCAAGAGTTATCCACAACTTTGAGGCGATAGACGTCGGGATTACTGAGTGTGCGCCACGTGTCGAAGTCGAAGCGGTTATCCACATGTTGGAGGAGGAGCGCGAGCAGATTGCCATGCGTCACGAGGACGGTCGTGCCGTTTACGTCGTCGAGTGAATCGATGACACTCAAAATCCGCTCCGTCGCATCTTGACCTGACTCGGCACCGGGTAAGGCGAATGAGGCATCCTCGAACGAGTGACGGAGCAAGTCAAACCAATCGTCACGCGGCTCAAGCGAGAGGATGCGTTCCCGCAACTTCGGCTCCGTCTCGATGGTCAGTTGCTTGGATACGGCGAGCGGTGCGATCGAAGCGATGGCTCGCGTGTAGTCGCTCGAGATGATGCGATTGATGGGAATGTTTTGAAAGAAGTCAGCGAGGGCGAGCGCTTGTCGGTCACCGGCCTCGGTGAGGGGGGCGTCCGGTGCTTGGCCGGTGGCGGAGCAATGGCGGATGAGATAGATTGTAGACATGAAGTTCCTCCTTGATCATTTTTGTGCAGAAGATAATAATGAAATATATGTAAAATAAAATCTTGGTATTGAAATTATTTGAATTTAGTATAAATCATGTTGGAGGTATGTATGACCCATTTCACAGAACAACTTAAAAATTCGTTAGAAAAGGGATTTATTGATAAGCATCATCATCATGTGAGTCCCTTTAAACCTGAACTTTTAATGAATGAAAAACATAAGCGACAAGATGTACTTACTTCACTTCTAGACGAATTGAAAGGATGTCAATCATTCTTAATCTCGGTTGCATTTATTACGGAAGCTGGCTTAGCTACGTTAAAATCTACGCTTTCCGACTTACATGACAAAGGTATCCGTGGAAAAATCATGACTTCAACGTACCAATACTTCAATCAACCTAAAGTCTTTAAAGAACTATTAAAACTGAAAAATGTAGATATCCGCATTTCAAAAGTTGAGGCCTTCCACTCTAAGGGATACATTTTTCAACACGAAGAGTACTACTCATTAATTGTTGGAAGTTCTAATTTGACGTCTGGAGCGTTAAAGACAAATTACGAGTGGAATCTGAAGTTGACCTCTCACGAGAATGGAGAAATTGTCGGGCACTTCCTCGATCAGTTTGAAGAAATGTGGAATGTTTCAGTTCCGTTGACACTTGAATGGATTTCAGCTTACGAACGTTCGTATCGTCCAGTCTTTGGAGAACGTGTAGCTGAGTTTCCAGACTCGTATGGAGTAAATCGATTAAAAGAAGCATTACAAGTAGAACCGAATTCGATGCAACTAGCAGCTTTAAGTGGAATTGAGGCCGTTCGTGCGCACGGAAATACAAGAGCGCTTGTCGTATCAGCGACGGGCACCGGAAAAACATATTTAGCCGCGTTTGACGTTCGTCGTTATCGACCGAAGCGAATGCTATTCGTAGTGCATCGCGAACAGATTTTGCAAAAAGCAAAGAATGATTTTCATCGAGTCATTGGTGGGGATGAAGCTGATTTTGGTATCCTTTCAGGTTCGAGTCGAGCAATGGGGGCTAGATATGTCTTTGCAACGATCCAAACAATTTCTAAACAAGAAACATTAGATCAGTTTGACCGAGGCACATTTGACTACGTATTGATTGATGAGAGTCACCGAGCAGGAGCGGTTACATACCAACGAATTATAGAACATTTTAAACCACAATTTTTATTAGGAATGACAGCAACTCCTGAACGTTCAGACGGATATGATTTATTTAAGTTGTTTAATTACAACATTGCATATGAGATTCGGTTACAAGAAGCGCTTGAAGAAGATATGTTATGCCCGTTTCACTATTTTGGAGTGACAGATCTTGAAGTGAGTGGAAATCAAGTTGAATTTGATGTATTCACTCAGCTCGTGTCAGAGGAACGTGTAGAACGAATTATCGAGAAGATTGATTACTATGGTTTTTCTGGAGAGCGTTTATGTGGTTTGATGTTCTGTAGTTCAAAACGAGAAGCGAAACGACTTTCTGAGGAATTGAATCATCGAGGTTTTCGGACATGTGCTTTAACGGGGGATGATTCGCAAGAAAAGAGACGAGTTGAAGTGACTAATTTGGAAGAGGGTCGTCTAGATTACATTTTAACAGTTGATATATTCAACGAAGGAATTGATATTCCAAGCATTAATCAAGTCGTCATGTTGCGACAGACAGAATCAAGCATTATTTTTATTCAACAACTAGGACGAGGATTAAGAAAACACAGCTCAAAACAATACGTGACCGTTATCGATTTCATCGCTAACTACAAAAATAACTATTTGATTCCAATCGCTTTATCCGGAGACCGCTCTCAAAACAAAGATTCGATTCGGAGAAAAGTAATTGATCGTAGCTATATTTCTGGCACGTCGACCATTAACTTTGAAGCCATCGCAAAAGAACGAATTTACGAATCGATTAATCAAGCAAAACTAACTGACTTAAAGGTTTTAAAAGAAGCCTATCACAATTTAAAAAACCGTTTAGGACGACCTCCGATGTTAAGCGATTTTGTGGCACATTATTCAATGGATCCCATTGTTATTGGAACAAAGAAGGGTCATTACGGTGCCTTTTTAAATATAGTGGAGCACGATCTTCCTGACCTTTCTTCCGCGCACTCAAAAGTTCTGTTGATGGTGACTCAAGAGTTATTGTCAGGAAAACGAGTACATGAAGTGTTGTTAATGGAACTTCTGTTGGAGCAAGAAAGTTTAAGCAAAGAGGACTTTATTTATCGCTTGCGTGAGCAGGGAATAAGAAGTGATAAAGCTACCATTCAATCTTTAGAAAACGTACTATCACTAAACTTTTTTAAAGACGCGGATCAATTAAAATATGGAGGGCATTCCCTAATTTCTTGGGAAAATGAAGAGTATAGATTTTCATCTCATATGCAGTTTTTATTAAAAGATGAATGGTTCACTCAACTGTTTAATGATGTGTTAACAGCTTCCTTAGCTAGAGGTCAACGATATGATCAGACAAAACCATTAACGAGACTTGAAAAATATACGAGGAAAGACGCTTGTCGCTTACTAAATTGGGACAAAGAAGAACAGTCAACGATGTATGGCTATAAGATTAAGCATCAAACATGTCCAATCTTTGTAACTTACCATAAAGGCGAAGATGTGGAGGCCAGTGTGAATTATGGCGATGCGTTTATTAATCCTGAAGTATTTCATTGGTACACACGAAGCAGAAGAACAACTAAATCGGAGGAAGTACAAAAGATTATAAAATCGAAGGAAAGAAACATCGATATTCATCTTTTTGTGAAAAAAGATGACGATGAAGGTGGAGACTTCTACTATTTAGGAGAAGTTACACCGGATCTTGAATCCGTACGAGATACGACTATGATGAGTCAAGACAGACAAGAATTGTCTGTTGTTACGATGAATCTACTTCTCCAAGAACGTGTTGATCAACAAATCTACGACTACTTACACGAACAGACACATTAATGAAAGCCGAGTACGTGTAAACTCACGTCTCGGCTTTCGTTTTTTGGTTGATGACATCATTGACCGCTGGGATGTCTGCAGGAGCCCAAACAAGTGAATGCAAGTTTTCACGTTTCAGCCAAATTAACGCATCGTGTTCTGTCGCAACAGGCGTTCCTGATTGCAACTCGGCACGCAATGAAATCAATTGAATGATGAACGTGTCATATTCATGTACATGTTCATTAATCACTTCGTGCGCTTTGATTTCACATGCTAATTCTTCGAAAATCTCGCGTTTAAGTGCTTCTTGCAAATTTTCGCCGTCTTCAACTTTTCCACCAGGAAACTCCCACATGTTCGGGATCAACATATTTGTTGAGCGAAGGGCGCAAAGGATTTCTTTATTTTGATTTTCAATCACCGCTGCCACAACTTTTACCGTCTTTTTCATCAAATCGCCCCACTCTATTTATTCTTCAATTACGTCAATCATATCATTCCTATTCGTCATGTAGAATTAAGCAGGAATCAAATTAAAGAATTCCGTACTTAACTCTTATCATTCATCACAAAAGCGTTATAATCAGTATAACGATTATAAACGGGACTGCCGATGAATGGGGATTTAAACGGCGGTCTCCCGCACAAATTCAGGGGAGAAGGATGGGGTTTTCATGAGCAGTGTCCAAAAGAAAACAGACGTCATTTTGATTGGTGCAGGAGTGATGAGCGCGACGCTCGGGTCGCTCTTTAAAGAGCTTATACCGGAGTGGGAAATCAAAGTGTTCGAGAAGCTCGAAAGTGCAGGGGAAGAGAGTTCGAATGAATGGAACAACGCCGGGACGGGCCACGCTGCCCTTTGCGAGTTGAACTATACGACCGAGAAGCCGGACGGCACGCTCGACATCGCAAAAGCGATCAGCGTCAATGAACAGTTCCAAATTTCGCGTCAGTTTTGGGCGCATCTCGTCAACAAAGGACTGATTCAACAACCGGAAGACTTCATCCGCTCGATTCCACATATGAGCATGGTGCAAGGCGAGAAAGATATCCGCTTCTTGAAAAAACGTTTGGAAGCGCTAACAAATAATCCGTTGTTCGAAGGGATGGTCTTATCGGACGATCCGGAACAGCTTCGTGACTGGATGCCGATCGTCATGGAAGGACGTCCCGTCGACGAGCCGATCGCAGCGACGAAAATCGATACGGGGACAGACGTCAACTTCGGCGCGCTCACGCGCATGCTGTTCGATCATTTGACGGACCAAGGTGTCGAGGTCAACTACAAGCATAGCGTTGAGGACGTCAAGCGGCTCACGAACGGGCTCTGGGAAGTGAAAGTGAAGGACATCGCGTCGAACACGATCGAGACACATACGGCCCCGTTCCTCTTTATCGGTGGTGGCGGCGGTAGCTTGCACCTCCTTCAAAAGACGGGTATTCCGGAATCGAAGCATATCGGCGGCTTCCCGGTGAGCGGTTTGTTCCTCGTCTGTAAGAACCGTGACGTCATCGAGCAACACCACGCGAAAGTATACGGCAAGGCGAAGGTCGGCGCACCGCCGATGTCGGTACCGCACCTTGATACGCGTTACATCAACAATCAAAAAGAGCTGTTGTTTGGACCGTTCGCCGGTTTCACGCCGAAGTTTTTGAAGAAGGGATCGAACCTCGACCTGATTCAATCGGTCAAGCCGTATAATCTCATGACGATGCTCGCGGCTGGGGCGAAAGAGATGCCGCTCACGAAATATTTGATCGAGCAGGTGCTCTTGTCGCACAACAAACGAATGGACGAGCTCCGCGAGTTCATCCCGACCGCGAAGAACGAGGACTGGGAGATCGTCGTCGCCGGACAGCGTGTCCAAGTCATTAAAGACACACCACAAGGCAAAGGGACGCTACAGTTCGGCACGGAAGTCGTCAGCGCCGAAGACGGATCGGTCGCGGCACTCCTCGGCGCGTCACCGGGCGCGTCGACGGCCGTTCACGTCATGTTGAAAGTGCTCGAACAGTGCTTCCCGACACGTATGCCGGAATGGGAGCCGAAAATCAAAGAGATGGTGCCGTCTTACGGCGTCTCGCTCTCGGAGCATCCGGAGCTGTTCAAGACGATTCACGAATCGACGGCGATGGCGCTCGGTTTGAAAGAGAAAGGCGTCGTCCACAATTAAATGAGCAAAAGCGAGAATACGAAAAGATTCTCGCTTTTTCTTTTACATTTTCAAATAAAAAAAGACCGCTTCGCACGGAAGGGTCCAATCAAACGGAAGCGATGGCTTCTTCGCTTAAATACGAGGCAATCTGTTGTTCGATTTCAGTTTCTGACTGCTTGAGCGCGAGCGACAACTCTTTGACGAGAATCGTTTTAGCGTTCTCTAAGATTTTACGGTCTTGCTCGTACAGTTTCTTGTTCAACAAATCGGCCTCTGCCTTCCGACGTGCCAGTGTGTTGATTACTTGTGCAATCTCTTGGCGATTGCCCGAATGGACGACGTTCAAAAATTCACGGTTCCGGTTGTTCGGGTGGGGATTCCACTCGACGCCAGGGGAACGAAACGACTCGAGAATCGATTTTGCCTCCGTCGCTTCAAGAAGCGTCAACATCATCACTTTGTCGCTGTCGACCGGGATGCTGATTTGAAGCTTCTGCGTGTTGTTGATTGGATGAAGCGTGTAGTACGACTTGGTCTCACCTGCGATTGTCTTATCGGAAATGTCGTCGATTTGACAGACGCCGTGGGTCGAATAAATCATTAAATCACCTTTTTTGAACAAATCGATCACCTCTCCCTTTCATCAAGTATAGTAGTTCATGATGTAAAATGTCAACTCGGTTGACATTTAGAGGAAGATGTGGTCCGTGAAAAAAAGACCCTTTCCGTTGAAGGGTCTACAGTTTCCAATCGGCTTGAAGCAACGTCTGCAGTTGTTGGAACGCCTCGTCACCAAGGGCGTTGGCGATGTCTCGCTCGAGGCTCGCCTTGAGCGCCTCGTTTTGTTCGTAACACGTCACGCCGAGCGCGGTCAGTTCGATGCATTTATCTTTTCGGCTCGTCGGATGGTCGGTCACGAGGACGAGCCCTTTCGTGTCCAAGTTTTTAATGAGTTTATGGATGGCCTGGCGGGAGACGTGGACGCCTCGTGTCACCTCGGCGATGGTCGGTTTCTTTTGATAAATCCGGGCGAGCACGTACCATTCCGAGTTCGAGATATAGATGTCGTGCTTGTCGTTCCAAGCCTGCTCGCTGATGCGTCGGATTTGATCGTGGCGTGAGGCGAGCAAATCAAGCAGCCGGGTCGAGCTCGTTTCGTTTGGAGTCAAAATGGCACTCCTCCATTCGTTTTTGTCGTTCCTAACTATACAAAAGCAAGGCGTAAGCGTCAAACTGAGGCGACGGTCGGCGTTTCAATACAGTCACTATTGAGAACAGACAATAAAGGAGGAATGACCATGCCGATGAGAACCGACCACTTTCAAGCCTATAAACAAAAGATTCTCGATTTGGCGGACTTAGAAGAAGCGACGTTGAAGAGTGAGACGTTCTTGTTCGAAGCAGACCCGGTCAAACCGCTCGAGATTTATTACGCGCCGTTCGAATACGTCAATCCGGATGCGAAAGTCGTCATCGCCGGCATCACGCCGGGCCTGTACCAGATGCGTCAGTCGTTCGAGGCGATTCGTGATTTGGCAAATGCCCCGGAGGAGGAGGCGCTCCGGTCCGTCAAACAACGAGGGAGTTTCTCAGGGCCGATTCGAAAAAACTTGGTGACGATGCTCGACGACTTGGACTTACATCGTCACCTCGGCATCGAGACGACGCTCGACTTGTTCGGGCCTGCGAACCACCTCGTCCAAAACACGGCCGTCTTGCCGTACCCGGTGTTCTATAAAGGGAAAAACTATAATGGGGCGAGCCCGGACCTGTTGAAGACGGATTTGTTCGGCTCCTATATCGACGGGATGTTCGCGGACGAGATGGCTTTACTGAAAGACGCGCTGATCTTGCCGATGGGTATCAACGTGCGCCGCGCCGTCGAGACGCTCGTCGACCGCGATCTGATTGATCCAGCGCGTGTCGTGAGCGGGTTTCCGCACCCTTCCGGTGGGAACGGACACCGGCATCGCATCTTTGCTGAGAATCGGGAGGCGATGCGCGCCCACATTGCCGAACACTTCAAACGTCATCCGATTTAAGCGCATCAAAAAAGGAAGAATCTGCGGATTCCTCCTTTTTTGTGTTACATGAACAATACGTACACCATCAGTACCGAGACGACGAGGAAAAGTAGGCTCATGATGCCGCCGGCTTTCATATAGTCGGCGTTCCGATAACCACCGGGTCCCATGATGAAGGCGTTCACTTGGTGCGTCGGCAAGATGAACGAGTTCGAGGCCGAGACGGCGACGAGAAGGGCGAGTCCGATTGGGTCCATGCTGAACGTGTCGGCCATCATGAGGACGAGTGGGACGAGCAAGACCGTTGCGGCGACGTTCGACATAAAGAGCGAAAAGAACATCGTGATGAGCCCGATGATGAACAAGATGGCGAGAGTGCTCCATCCTCCGACGAGGTTGACGATGGCGTTCGCCGTATAGGCGGCCGCTCCGCTCTTCTCGAATGCCGTACCGAGCGGGATGAGCCCGGCGAGCAAGAAGACGGTCTTCCAATCGATTGCCGGATAAATCTCTTCTTTCGGGATGACGCCGAGCAAGATCATGAGCAAGGCGCCGGTGAAAAAGCTGAGCGACAGTGGAAAGCCCATGAAGACGAGTCCGAGTGAGACGACGATTGCGAACAGTGCCGGCTTTTTCTTGTTTTGTTGTGGTGCGAGTTCGGGTGCTTTCACGTCACTGAGCACCGCGACTTCGCGACCGTTACGAAGGTTGATTAAATCTTGCCAACGACCGTAGACGATGAGCTGCATCCCGGCTTCAAACGGGACGTCCTCAAGTGCCGTCTTCGTTCCGTCGTTGCCGACGACGGCGAGCGGTTCGAGCCGGAAGTTTTTCCGGAAGCCGATGTCGCGAAGCGTCTTGCCGATGAACGGCGATGTCGGTGGGATGATAATTTCGGCGAAGCCGCTCTCATCTTCGTTCTCAAGCGAGGCGAAGTGTTCGAGCTCGGGCTTAATGTTCACACCATAATCGTCTGCGAACCGCTCCACCGCGTCCTTCGTCCCAAGAACAGCGAGCGTCTGCCCTTCGGCGAGGTGCGTTTTCCGCCATGGGCCATAGACGTGACTCACATCTTCACGAAGGGCGAGGATGTTGAGACCGTACGTCGACCAAATATCGAGTTGTTCAATCGTCGAGCCGGTAAGCCGGGCGTTGACGTCGAACTCATGGATGTCGGTCGTCAAGTTGTGCGTCTCTTGCATGAACGAGGCGCTCGTCGCTAGCTTCTCACCTGAAGCTTTCGGTAAGACGAGATTTCCCGCGAAATAAAAATATAGAATTCCCGTCGCAAGCAAGGCGAGCCCGATTGGCGTGACGGCGAACAAGTTCAAGGCGTCAAATCCCGACTCGGTCAACAAGTCGTTCAAGATGATAAGCGGACCCGAGGCGACCATTGTCAGCGTCCCACCGAGGATGGCGGCGAAGCCCATCGGCATGATCAGTTTCGAGGCCGGGATGTTCGCATTCTTGCTGATGCGTTTCAGCGCCGGCAAGAATAGAGCAGCCGCACCGATGTTTTGCATGAACGCCGAGATGAGGCCGACGGTCGTCGACGTCGTTGCCATCACGTTCTTTTCTTTGACGTCGACACGTTTCGTGATGAAGCCCGCGACGACGGACATGATACCGGAGCGTTCAACGCCATATCCGATTAACATGACCCCAATCACCGAGATGACCGCGTTCGAGGCGAATCCAGAAAACGCCTCGTTCGCCGTGATGACGCCGGTCCACGGCAAGATGACCATAATTAAGACGGCGACGAGGTCGGTCCGGAGCTTGTCGGTCACAAACAGGAAAATCGCCAGCGCCAGGACGGCGAAGGTCAATCCGATTTCAATTGTCATTTTTATATACCCCCTATGGTATTATCTGTTTTCATTATAGAGGCCGAGGTGGGCGATTGGGAAGTGAAATGTTCTGAAGCCGATTGGATGGAGCGGAAGAACTGACATTTGTCCTTTACTTCGCTAAAATGGGGTACGGGTATCACACAGATCTCATGAGGAAAGGGACAGTCGATGATTACGTTAACGAATGTACGCAAACAGTTTGGACGCGATATAGCTGTAAAGGACGTCTCGCTCCACGTCGACCGTGGGGAAATCTACGGCATTATCGGGGCGAGCGGTGCCGGTAAGTCGACGGTGCTCCGGCTCATGAACTTGCTCGAGACGCCGGACAGCGGCACGGTCGAGATTGACGGGTCCGTGCTGACCTCGCTCTCGACACGGCAGCTTCGCGAAAAGCGACACGTCATCGGGATGATCTTTCAGCAGTTCAACCTCGTCGCCAATAAGACCGTCTATGACAACGTCGTCGCACCACTCAAGCTAGCCGGTCGACCGAGAGCGACGCACAAGGAACGGGTGCTCGAATGTCTCCGTTTCGTCGGGCTCGAATCGTTCAAGGACAAGTATCCGGCCCAACTGAGCGGGGGACAGAAGCAACGCGTCGCCATCGCGCGGGCGCTCGCGAACGAACCGCACGTCTTGTTATGTGATGAGCCGACGTCGTCGCTCGACCCGAATACGACGGCTGAAGTGCTCGGCGTGTTAAAGTCGATTAACGAGCGGCTCGGCGTCACCATCGTCATCGTGACACATGAGATGGACGTCATCAAACAAGTGTGCGACCGCGTGACCGTCATGACGGACGGTTCGGTGTATGAGACGATTGATGTCATTCCGAGTGGGGTCGCAGACATCGACGACAATCCGTCCTGGTTCGTCGATCAACTGAAGAAGGCAGGTGAACCACATGCCTGAGGTGCTCCTGCAATATCAGACCGAGATTTGGCAATCGATCGGCGAGACGTTCATCATGGTCGGCGTCTCGATTCTCGCGGCCGTCCTCCTCGGCCTGCCGCTCGGGACGTGGCTCTACTTGTCACGAAAAGGGCAACTGCTCGAAAATCGGGCCGTCTTCTCCGTGCTCAACTTGATCGTCAATATCGTCCGCTCGTTCCCGTTCCTGTTACTCGTCGTGTTTTTGATTCCATTTACGCGGCTCATCATCGGAACGGCTATCGGGACGGCGGCGGCAACCGTGCCGCTCGCCATCATCGCCATCGCCCATTACTCGCGCCTCGTCGAGCAATCGCTCTTAGACGTCCCGCGCGGCGTCGTCGAGGCGGCGGTATCGATGGGGGCGTCCATCAAAGACGTCATCTTCAAGTTCTTATTCGTCGAGGCCCGTTCCGGTCTCGTCCTCGGGCTGACGACGTCCATCATCAGCTTCATTTCGTACTCGACCATCATGGGGGTGGTCGGGGGCGGCGGCATCGGTGACTTCGCCATCCGCTACGGCTATCAACAGTTCAAGACGGAGCTCATGATGTACATGATTCTCATCATGCTCCTCTTCGTCCAGATGATTCAGTTCACCGGTACGACCGTGGCCCGTCTCATCGACAAACGCTAATCAAACACAGAAAGAAGGAAAACCAATGAAAAAATTAATGGCCCTCTTCGCTTCACTCACGCTCGTCCTCGCAGCGTGTGGGAACGATTCAGAAACGAACACGACGGAAGCCCCGTCGAACGAGCCGCAGACGCTCAAAGTCGCATCGCTCATCCCACCGATGACGGATATGCTTGAAATCGCGAAAGAGCAACTCGCAGAAGACAACATCGAGCTCGAAATCGTCGTCCTCGGTGACAACGTCCAACCGAACACGGCGCTCGCGGCGAAAGAAGTCGATGCGAACTTCTTCCAACACGTCCCGTACATGGAAGAGTTCAACCGCAGCAATGATGCTAACCTCGTCCCAATCGAACCGATTTACTTCGCCAACTACGGTGTCTACTCGAAAAAGTATGACAACATGGACGACATCCCGGAAGGCGCGACGATTGCCATCGCGAACGACGTGTCGAACATCGACCGTTCGCTCTCATTGCTCGCGCAACACGATGTGATCAAGCTCGGTGAGAAAAACGGTTCGTATTACACGCAAGCCGATATTACGGAAAATCCGAAGAACCTCAAGTTCGAGGAAGTCGATTTGCTCATGCTCGCGCGCGCGTATGACGACGTCGATGCAGTCCTCATGACGCCGGCCTACGCGGCACCGCTCGGTTTGACGCCGAAGACGGACGCCCTCTTGACGGAAGGTGTCGATAACGACTTCGCGATCACACTCGTCGCCCGTGAGGACAATCAAGACGACGAAGCGATTCAGAAGCTCGGCGAGGCACTCACAAGTGACGAAGTCCGTGCCTTCTTAGAAGAGAACTACGACGAAACGGCGATTCCTGCGTTTTGACGACAAAAAGATTGAGCCCGTCGCGGCTCAATCTTTTTTAGTACTCTTCATATTCTCTCGGGTCTTGATTATCGATACGTCCATCCGGTTTTGTCAGCGCGTTGAGCCTCTCCATCTCGCCCTCGGTCAATTCGAAGTTGAAGACGTCGAGATTCTCTTTTTGGTGCATCTCGCTCGACGAACGCGGGAGTGGGATGACACCGAGTTGGACGTGCCAGCGCAAGATGACTTGCGACACGGTCTTCCCTTTTTGTCGTGCGAGCTCGGTGATCGTCTCGTCATGGATGACAGTGCGGGCGCGACTGAGTGGGCTCCACGCTTCGGTTATGATGCCGCGCTCTTTGTCAGCCTGACGCTGCTCCACTTGGGAGAAGTATGGGTGGAGCTCGATTTGGTTGATGACCGGTGTCTCACCCGTCTCCTCAATCAAACGGTCGAGATGCTCGGGCATAAAGTTCGAGACGCCGATGGAGCGGATCCACCCGTTCTCTTTCGCTTGGATAAGGGCACGCCACGCCTCGACGTATTTGTCTTGTTTCGGGTTCGGCCAATGCAACAAGAACAAGTCCCAATAGTCGAGATTCGCCCGGTAGAGCGACTCACGAATCATCTCGAGCGCATCGTCGTAGTCGAAGTATTGGGCGCGAAGCTTGGACGTCAAAAACAGTTGCTCGCGCGGGATGCCGGATTGCCGGACGGCTTCGCCAACCGTTCCTTCATTGTCATAGCGAATTGCCGAATCGATGAGACGATAGCCGTTGCGAATGGCGCTCGTGATGGCGTCGACGCCCGGTTCACCTCGTAAATAAACGGTGCCGAGCCCGATTGCCGGAATCTCGTAGCCGTCATGTAGTTTGATTGTTGGGATGTTCATAAAATGCCTCCTCATTCAAAATCCGTTCTCTTGTCCGATATTCCACTTTCCCGGGGAATCAAACGTTTGAATCGGTTGGAGTAAACCAAAATGAAGTTGCTAATTTTCCTGTTTTTGGGATAATCATAGAGAGGTGATGGGGATGAAGTGGTGGTGGATCAGCGGATTAATTTTGACGATTGCGTTACTTTATGTAAATGACATCTGGTATGGAAATGCAGCGACGTTTTGGGTGCCGATTAGTTGGATGGTTTCAATCTTGATTTTATTGAGAGTGACGTATCCGAAACGTAAATGGTGGTCTGCGTTCGTGGCTGTCTTTTTGGTCGGTGCGACGATTGTCTTATCGATTCCGACTTACTCGGTCGCTGCGGCACAACAAGAGCTGTCTACGGCGTATGGAAACGTCACGTATACAGAAAGTGTGCGCACGGAAGGGGACGAGTTGAACCCGTTCATTTCAAATGTCGCCTATGTCTTTAAAACAGAAGCGGGACAAAAGTTGTTGTTCATCCCGGACTCTGGAAAATCATTCGAAATCTAAAAAATGCGTCCTCAGGTTCGAGGACGCATTTTACATTAGTTGCGAATCATATAATCGAAAGCACCGAGTGCGGCCGTCGCACCAGAGCCCATCGAGATGATGATCTGTTTGTAGGCGCTGTTCGTGCAGTCACCTGCTGCGAACACACCTGGGACGTTCGTCGCGCCGTGACGGTCGACGACGATCTCACCGAAGTTGTTGCGTTCGACCGAGTCGAGCCAGTCCGTGTTCGGAACGAGGCCGATTTGGACGAAGACGCCTTCGAGTTCGACGTGATGTGTCTCATTCGTCTCACGAGACAAGTACGAGATGCCGTTCACTTTGTCCGTACCCGTGATTTCTGTCGTCTGAGCGTTCGTGACGACGGTCACGTTCGGGAGGCTGTGGAGACGGTCTTGAAGCACTTGGTCAGCTTTGAGTTCGGCAGCGAACTCGAGCACCGTCACGTGTTTGACGACTCCAGCGAGGTCGATGGCTGCTTCAATCCCAGAGTTACCGCCACCGATGACCGCGACGCGCTTGCCTTCGAAGAGCGGGCCATCACAGTGCGGGCAGTAGGCGACACCTTTGTTTTTGAACTCGGCTTCACCTGGTACGTTGACGTTGCGCCAGCGTGCACCAGTCGACAGGATGACGCTCTTACTCTTCAAGACGGCACCGTTCTCAAGTTCGACTTCGACGAGGTCAGTTTTCTCAAGACGCTTCGCGCGCTGGAGGTTCATGACGTCGATGCCGTATTCTTTCACGTGCTCTTCCAAGCTCGCGACGAGTTTCGGGCCTTCCGTGTAAGATGTGCCGATGAAGTTCTCAATCCCCATCGTGTCCATCACTTGACCACCAAAGCGTTCCGCGACGATGCCGGTCCGGATGCCTTTACGAGCCGCGTAAACCGCTGCGCTCGCACCGGCTGGGCCGCCACCGATGACGAGGACGTCATACGGGTCTTTGTTTTCAAACGCCGAAGCGTCAGGACCAGTTCCGAGTTTCGCCAAAATCTCTTCAAGTGACATGCGTCCGTTGCCGAACGCCTCACCGTTCAAGAAGACGGTCGGGACAGCCATGATCTCTTTCGCTTCCACTTCTGCCTTGAACGCGCCACCGTCGATCATCGTGTGTGAGATGTTCGGGTTGAGGACGCTCATGACGTTGAGTGCCTGGACGACGTCCGGGCAGTTGTGGCAGCTGAGGCTGATATACGATTCGAAGTGGTACGTGCCTTGAATATTTTGAATCTGTTTGATCGCATCCGCGTCTACTTTCGGTGCCCGGCCGCTCACTTGGAGCAACGCGAGGACGAGTGACGTGAACTCATGACCGAGCGGAATCCCTGCGAAGACAATCCCAGTCTCTTCAGACGGACGGCTCACGCTGAAGCTCGGTGTGCGTTCGAGCGTGACATGCTCGAACGAGATGCGTGACGACATGCTCGCGAGTTCATTCACGAGGTCGAGCATCTCTTTAGAGACCGCGTCGTCTCCAGCGCTGACACGGAGGACGACGTCGCCCTCCATGAGCTGGAGATATTGGTCCAACTGTTGTTTAATATCTGCTTCTAACATGAAATCCGCTCCTTACAACTTGCCGACGAGGTCGAGGCTCGGGCGAAGTGTTGCAGATCCTTCTTCCCATTTCGCCGGGCAAACTTCGCCTGGGTTGTTGCGGACGTATTGTGCCGCTTTAATTTTGTTGACGAGCGTGCTTGCGTCACGGCCGATACCGTCTGCGTTGATTTCAACTGTTTGGATGACGCCGTCTGGGTCGATGATGAACGTACCGCGGTCAGCAAGGCCATCTTCTTCGTTCAAGACGTCGAAGTTACGTGAGATCGTGTGTGATGGGTCACCGATCATGATGTACTCGATTTTGCCGATTTTCTCTGATGTTTCGTGCCATGCTTTGTGCGTGAAGTGTGTGTCAGTCGATACTGAGTAGACTTCGACGCCGAGGTTTTTGAGTGTCGCGTATTCGTTTTGAAGGTCTTCAAGTTCAGTTGGGCAGACGAATGTGAAGTCAGCCGGGTAGAAGCAAACGACGCTCCATTGACCTTTGAAGTCGTTGTCCGATACTTCGAGGAATTCACCTGTTTGGAATGCTTGTGCTTTGAAAGGTAAGATTTCTTTGCCGATTAATGACATGGGGTATGTCCTCCTTGGTTTTTTACTCTAGTGGACTTTTTGTCTCTACTAGAATAATTATAATGTAATACTAACTTCATATAACCGACCAAAAATGTCAAGGCGTTTGCATGTCTGGAAAAATGTTGATACATCAACGTTTTATCTTTGAAACGCTCTATGTAAGGAAAGAAAACGATTACAAAATAAGTGTGATTTTGTTTTCAATCATGTATCCTGATAAAGTGATTAGGAGTGATGAGATTTTGAATTAATTGAAGAAACAGCAATGATTCTCGTCATAAAGTACATCATTATCAATTACAGACAAAAGGGTGAGACAGTTGAACTATCGAATTCATTCACACCGTTTCGGGGAGACGATACTTAAAAATGATGAGGAATTCACAGAGATTTGGAGAGAAATCCACGACATCATACATTCCATAAGTGATGACGACATCATTCAAAAATTCGAAGAGAAGTATGCGGACAAGAACAAAAGTCTATCTTCAACCTTGAATGATTTATTCAAATCGGAGTTTTCTAAGAGAGGCTGGGCCAGCGAAAGTCCGATTTTCCAAGATTGCGATTATTCAGAGAACGTGTGGCGCCTTGATTTCGCTAAAGAGAATATCTCGCTGGAAGTAGGTTTCAATCATTCGGGAACGATTGCATGGAATCTGTTGAAACCGGTTATTGCGAGCGAGTTGAATCATGTCGAGAAGGCAATTCAAACACGGATTGGTGTGATTATTTGTGCGACCCAACGACTTCAGCGTGCCGGAAACTTCGATAACGCTATCGGGACGTATGAGAAGTATGTCCATCATTTAAAGCCGTTGAACACGCAGTTGACTGTACCAATCGTCATCATCGGGCTTGAAGCGCCCGACACGTTCAAAATCGTCGAGTACTTGAATGAAGGTGGCAAAAAAAGAGGCCGTGTAGAAGGAATCTACACGAACCTGTTGATTGATGATACGACGGAAACGTTTGATGAACCATTGTTTGACGAGGATTTAGATTAACGAGTGAGGGTTGTCATCCGCTCCGTCTATGACGGTTGACCTTGGCCATGTCGACGAAATGGGTGATGGTATGAATCACGTGGTCGAAGTCCTCATTGACCTGATGCTCCCAAAACCGAAGGATGATCCATCCCTCCTCGACGTAGTGTCGTGTGACGTCGGCATCCCGTTCGATGTTACGTCCAATCTTTTGTCGCCAAAACTCGGCGTTCGTCTTCGGGATTTTAAAGTGAAGGGGGCAGCCATGCCAATAGCAGGAGTCCAAAAAGACGACGACACGGAGTCCGGGAAACGAGATGTCTGGTGTCCCATACAGCTTCCGATTGTTCTTCCGATATCGATATCCGGCAGCCCAAAGTGCTTTTCGGACCTTCACTTCCATTTTGGTATCCTTGCCACGATTCCCGCTCATCGTCTTGAAGACGGCTGGACTCGATGCTTTCGGTACATTTCTGGCCATACCTTCACCTCCCTCCAGTAAGAGGATTCCACTTGAGGGAGGGAAATACTCATGTTAAGCGTCTAGAATCTGCTGGATATAGTTTTTGTCTAACCAGAACGATTGCTTGGTAATCCACTGACCGTCTGGGAGTTTCACTTTATCTTTCCCATCTAAAGCTTTCGAGCGTACGTGAGCGACTCGGTTGAACGTCGGACCAGGAAGGTTGTTTTTGACACCACGTTTCACAGGTGTCAGTTGAACGCCCGCACGGACCACCCGCTGGGCCTCACACCACATCGATTTCAATTCGCCGTCGACTGTTCCAAGCGGCATGTTCCACAGGCGTATCCCTTCGAAACGAGGGATACGTTTTTGTTTGGGAACGTAGTCCTCGTCATATCGGAAGACAAGGAAGAGGTATTTCTGTTCGGCGAACGTGTCGTACAAGTCGGATTCTTCCCAATCGTCTTGAGACAAGGCGTCGAAATCGACTTTTCCGAATGACATGTGCTCTCGGATTTTGCCGTCAGGCTCTCGGGCAATCGTCTTGAACTTGATGTTCGCTTTCGCAAACTCTTCGATGCTCGACAAGTTGGTCTTTCTGACTCCTAAAAGTTTTGCCATGACTCGCGGAATCATCGCTTTATTGCTCGGGTTATATGGGATGCTCGTCTCCTCGCATAATTCGAGTACCGTCTTCCCGTAATGAGGCGCGAGTCTTGCCTCGAGGAGTTCTTCAATCGACATTTCTTTCAGTTCACCATGGTTGGCGATTGACTCCATCAATTCTGGGGTCAAGTACTGACGGACGAGCCCTGACATATAAGAAGCTTTGAGAGAAAAGGCACGTGGCTTTGCCGGTTGTTCTGAGAACGGTTGGCTGCGAACGACCGAACCATTTGCTCCTTTCGTGCAGGCCGATAAGTACATCGTATCGGCCTCGGAAATCAAATGGGCCTCTCCACGTTTGATTTTTGCGACAATCGTCTCCCAGTCTTGGCGCATCACGTCCAAGTCTTCCTCTGAGAACTCGTTCAAGAATGCTTTGTAGATACGGTAGTCGTCGATAGGGATGTTCGGCTCATATTGATAAAGCATGATAAGCATGCTCGTGGCTTTGGATAAGAAGCTCGACGTCTCGAACGAATACTCGTGCTCGTTATGATAATCAATCATGTTCAAGACGAGCCGCTCTTTCGATGAATATGTACCGTTCTTGTTTTTCTTGAAAGGGGTGACCTTCAACTCGATGCCGAGTTCCTCGAAATCAGGCCGTGCGTCCGAGTTAATTTGGTAGCCGAAATGGCTCTCTTCGATGATGTGCCCGAGGGAACCTTTCGAGCGGACATTTTTGATGCGCCCGGTCGTGTCGATTTCTCCGAACGTCTTTCCTTCGGCCTCTCTTGCCTTATCCATCAATTCTTGAAGCGTTTCGTACCGCAAAATAACTCCTCCTACAGTTTACATATATAACCATTATAGCGTACCGCTTGATCGAATTCATCGTTCGTGATACACTATTTCCATTGAGTCGAAATTAAAAATAGAGTAAATTTAAGATAGAAAATGCGAAAGGGTGTTCCCGTTGATTAAAGTAGTTGAGTTATTTGCTGGTGTAGGAGGTTTCCGCATCGCACTTGAAGGGATTAAAGACGTGAATGCCGAGCCTACATCGGACAAATTCGATGTGGTTTGGGGCAATCAATGGGAACCGGCGACGAAGAGCCAGCCGGCCTTTGATTGCTACGCAGAACGGTTCAAGGGACGTGGGGTTCATTCGAACGAAGATATCGCCCTCTCTTGGATGGAGGCAGGCCCGCATCATCTGTTAGTAGGCGGGTTTCCTTGCCAAGACTACAGCGTGTCGCGCAGCCTAAAGAACGAGCAAGGGATTCAAGGGAAAAAGGGTGTCTTGTTTTGGGAAATCATGAACATCATCGAACAAGAGAGACCGCCTTACGTGTTGCTCGAGAACGTCGATCGACTCATGAAGTCGCCGGCCAAGCAACGGGGACGTGACTTCAGTGTCATGCTTCGTGCGTTTGCCGACCAAGGCTATACGGTCGAGTGGCGTGTCGTCAATGCGGCCGACTACGGGTTCGCGCAACGCCGCCGTCGCATCTTCATCTTTGCGACCCGTAACGATTTGAATCACTCAGTGCGGGCGCACAAGGCCGATCCTGAGACGTGGCTTCTCGAGTCAGGCTTCTTTGCACCAACGTTCCCGGTCCATGAACTGACGAGTGAGAAACATCCAGGCTCGCAGTTCGAACTGCCGAAAGACATCGTCGAAATCTCCGACACGTTCTCGGCCACATACCGGAACGCGGGTGTCATGTCGGGCGACCAGGTGACGACGCTCGAGACGTTACCGAAACGCGAAGCGCCGAAGACGCTCGGTGATGTGGTCCAAGAGGTATATGAGCAGTTCGGTCCTGCGCCGGAGCAGTATTATTTGGACACCGAGACGATTAAAAAATCTGGTCGAACCGAGCAGGAAGAGTTGGCTTACTTGAAAGGGCCGAAGAAAATCGAGCGGACCTCGGCGAGCGGTCACGTGTATGTGTATGCGGAAGGCGGCATGTCATATCCGGACTCGCTCGACCTTCCTGGCCGCACCATGTTGACGAGTGAAGGCACATGCAATCGCTCGAGCCATGTCATCGAAGATCCACAGACGAAGAAGCTTCGTTACTTGCGCCCTGAGGAGTGCGAGGGGCTGAACGGATTCCCTTATGGATGGACGGGTACGATGACGGACCGCAAGCGTTACTTCACGATGGGAAACGCCCTCGTCGTCGGGTTGATTGAGCGGATGAGCCATCGAATCGCAGAAGTCCATGAGCAAGAGGACAATAAAGATATCTTGCAAGAAGCGATTCAGATGCAGCTTTTAGGAACGTACAATAACTTTAAATAAACAAAATAAGGCCCCTATCTGGAGAATCAAACCCTTCCTGATAGAGGCTTTTTTTGTTTTATTCTGCCATTAACGCGCACACCGCGTTCGAATAGGCGACCGGATCTTCAATCGGTAGTCCTTCGATAAGGAGCGCTTGCTGATAGAGGAGATCCGTATACTTTTTCGCTTTCGCTTCGTCTTCCTTATAGACGCGCTGTAACGTCTGGAAGATGGCGTGGTCGGCGTTCACTTCGAGCACTTTCTCCGCTTTCATGCCGCCACCGTTCGGCATCGCGTTCAAAATCTTCTCCATCTCAATCGAAACGTCACCTGCGACCGTCAAGCAGACCGGATGTGACTTGAGTCGTGTTGAGGCGCGCACTTCTTTGACGCGGTCGCCAAGCTCTTGTTTCATGAAGGCGAACAAGTCCTTGTTGTCGTCGTTCAGTGAATTGGCCTCGGCGTCATCGAGACCGAGGTCACCGCTCGCGATTGACTTGAACTCCTTGTCGTCATACGACTGGAGCATCTTGATGGCGAATTCGTCGATTTCTTCTGTGAAGTAGAGAATCTCGAAGCCTTCTTCTTTCAAGCGTTCCGCCTGCGGCAAGAGGTCGATGCGGTGAATCGATTCGCCCGTTGCATAATAGATGTACTTTTGATCGTCTTTCATGCGCGCGACGTACTCGTTGAGCGTGACGAGCTTCTTCTCGTTCGACGAGTGGAACAAGAGCAAGTCTTTCAACTCGTCCTTGGCCGCACCGAACTGGTCGTAGACGCCGAACTTGATTTGACGGCCGAACGACTCGAAGAACTTCTCATAGTCCTCACGCTCGTCGCGGAGCATCTTCTCGAGCATGCCTTTGATTTTCGACTTCACGTTTTTGGCGATGACGCGAAGTTGACGGTCTTGCTGCAGCATCTCCCGGGAAATATTAAGCGACAAATCTTCTGAGTCGACCATCCCTTTCACGAAACCAAAATAGTCCGGAAGCAAATCAGGCGACTTCTCCATGATCAAGACGCCGTTCGAGTACAGCTCGAGCCCTTTCTCGAACTCTTTCGTGTAATAGTCGAACGGGACCGTCGATGGGATGTAGAGGATCGACTGGTAGCGGATCGTGCCGTCGACATTCAAGTGGAGGTGCTTGAGCGGCTCGTCGAAGCCGTAGCGCTTCTCGTGATAGAACGCCTTATAGTCCTCGTCCGAGAGTTCGCTCTTCCGTTTGCGCCAAATCGGCACCATGCTGTTGATTGTCTCTTCTTCGATATAGTCCTCGTATTCTTCCGAGTCGTCTTTTTGACGATGCTTCGTCACATCGAGCTTGATTGGATAGCGGATGAAGTCCGAGTGTTTCTTGATGAGCGAACGAATCTCGTACTCTTCGAGGAACGTCGAGTACGTCTCGTCGTCCGTGTCAGCTTTCACATGTAACGTAATCTCGGTCCCGATGTCGGCCTTATCCGTCGGTTCAATCGTGTAGCCGTCCGTGCCTTCCGATTCCCACAAGTAACCTTGCTCGCTGTCGACCGAGCGGGTGCGCACCGTCACACGGTCCGCGACCATGAACGCCGAGTAGAAGCCGACGCCAAACTGGCCGATGAGGCTATGGTCTTCTTCCATCTTCGTCGCCTGTTTCATCGCGAGCGATCCGCTCTTGGCGATGATGCCGAGGTTCGATTCGAGCTCGTCGGCCGTCATCCCGATTCCGGTGTCACGGATGGTGATCGTGCGTGCGTCTTTGTCGAGCTCGACTTTAATGAAGTAGTCGTCCTTGTTGAAGTCAATTGCCTCGTCCGAGAGGGCACGGTAGTACATCTTGTCGATGGCGTCACTCGCGTTCGAGATGAGCTCACGGAGGAAGATGTCCTTATGCGTATAGATTGAGTGGACCATCAACTCTAAAATTCGTTTCGATTCGGCTTGAAACTGTTTCTTTGTCATGATCGTTCTCCTTTTGTATGTTCGATTTTGGCACTCTATATATAAGAGTGCTAACACTATTGATTATCCTAATTTTTAGAAAGATGTCAACCCGCTTCAAACAAAAGATTGACGTGACGTATGGAAACGTTTATTGTTGAGTACATGCGATGAGCTGGTCTATGTAAGACGGCGGACATTCCTTTTAGGAGCACGTTGTGGAGCGTGGTCCGTCGCGGTAGACTTTCGAGAGCACCTCTAGTGAGAGGTGCTCATTTTTTTGTATATGGGGGGGATTATGATGCAACTACATACCATCCATCACGTGGCGATTATCGCCTCGAACTATAATGAGGCGAAACGGTTCTATGTCGACATCCTCGGGTTCGACGTCATCCGCGAGCATGTTCGGCCGGACAAACGTGACTATAGCGTCTAGGTGTCTAAGAGCTTCGAACGACCATAACAAAAGCCCCTTCACGCGAAGGGGCTTTCGTTATGGCCTTACATAGGACAAGAGCATCTCTCGAAGCACCCGTTGCTGAATGATAGGCTCGATGTCGTCTTCTAAATAGCTGATGTGTGACTTTAAGATGATGTTGTTTCCGAACGTCCCGAACGCGTTGATGATCGTGACGAGAGTCGCCCTCACATCGATGTCGTTTCGGAACGACCCGTCCATCTTGCCTTCTTCAATTAAAGGGTCAAGCGTCTTGATAATCTCACATTGCAAGTCGATGTAGTCGTCGATGTCCGGTAACGGGCTCGCGACGAACGACGCATAGCTTTCAAACGCTTCGCGAAAACGGGAATGGTTCGTCTGTTTCATCTGTTGGTCGAGCATATGGTCGAGCACCGCCGTGAGTCGCGTGTAGGCGTCTCCGGGCGTTGTCGTCAATTGCTTGAACGTCTCAAGTGTCGGGGTCAAGTTGCGCACTGCGGCGGCAACGATCAGTTGGTCTTTTTTAGGGAAATAACGAAACAATGTCGCGACGCCGATTTCAGCTGCGTCCGCGATGTCTTGCATCTGCACCCGTTCAAACCCGTCTTGTAGAAACAAAATCTCGGCTTGTTCGATAATGCGATTTAGACGTTCTTCTTTATTCTGTTGTCGTTTACTCATGAAATCACCTCTTTGTTGTGTAGCTATTATAACGTGTCAAAGCGGTTTCGTTGAGACGTGAATGTGTATGAAGTGGTACTAAAGGATGAAATTCGTTTTGTCTGTCTCGTGTCAGAAAGCCTATACTGACAAGAGAATGATTTCACATTAGGGAGGGATTTGATGAAGTGGTATTTAGACGACGTGCGCGAGATGCATGGGGCTGCACCGTATACGTTTTATATCCCGAGCGAAGAAGTACTCCGTCAATTGAAAGTCGGTGATTTAGTGAAATTGATTTTTACGAACGAACACCCTTCGTCTGATGGATATGGTGGTGAACGCATGTGGGTGAAAATCACAGCCGTTCAATGTAATCAATTTGAGGGTGTGCTCGACAATGAGCCATATTATTTACCGATCGAAGTCGGCACGGAACTTTCATTTGGAATAGAGCACATTTGTCAGACCGAATACGAGGAGCCGGATGGGGAGAAATGGGATTATTACGCTAATACATTTGTAATCGTCAGTGCGGACGTGTTGGAGCGCGAAGAATTTCATTTCATGTTGCGGGACAATCCGAACGGGGAAGGGGATTCAGGTTGGTCTTTCTTGAGCGGATATGAGGATGATGATTATTTAACTAAATCAGGCGAGAATTCTCCCTCCTCTAAGCGTCCGGGGCGAAGCCCAGCGTAGGTGGGAGATGAATCGCCCGTGCTAGCA